>NZ_RZTB01000044.1:43354-45805 GCF_003997735.1 Mesorhizobium sp. M7A.F.Ca.MR.148.00.0.0
GTCTGATGCTGGGTGATGCCGTCGTCGTAGAGCAGCGTGATCGTGTTGGCAGCAGGCAGGTTCGTCAACGTTGCCACATCGACGAAGTTGGCGCCGCCGGTGCTGCCGTTGGCATCGACACTGAGCGTACCCGTCCCCGCATTGTAGTTCACGAAGTCACCGATATTGGCTCCTCCAGGCGCCGCGTCGAACAGGGCGGTCAGGTCAATCTTGTCGCCCTCGCCACCATTGAAGTCGGTGATGAGATCTTTGATGTCGAGATGATCGAGCTTGAACGTGTCGGCACCAGTGCCACCGGTGAACTGGTCTGCTCCTGCGCCACCGATAAGCAAGTCGTTGCCCGCCCCACCGTTGAGGATATCGTTGCCGGCCCCGCCGACTAGCGTGTCGTTACCGCCATTGCCGTTGATCGTGTCGGCTTCTGCTCCGCCGTACAATGCATTCGCGAAACCGTCCCCATTCAGAATGTCACCATAGTCCGACCCTATGATATTGGGCAGGGCCAATGTCGACGCGTAAGTATGGGAAACATTTGCGGCGTCCAGCGAATGGTTCTGAGTTCCGCCTTCGGTCAGTGTGATACCGATCGTACTTGCCGCCGCGTCGCCGTCGCCGTCTACGATCTGGATAGGCAGGTGGAAGCTGACGGGATCGGTCGACTCCACCGCCGCGCCAAACCCGGTAATGGCAAAGTCAGTCCCGGTGTTGGGCTGGCCATTACCCTTGAGCGGTGAAATGTTCGTAAGTTCCAGGCTGTTGTAGCCGTCGGCCGTGAATGTCGCGATGGAAACACTCGCGTCAAGTACGCCTGTCACCTGGGCCGCATAGTGAACTGCACTGGTGGGATCCACATCGAAGAATTGAACCGAGTAAGTTCTGCCACCGATTGTGTACGCATGTGCCGCAGTGTCCGCGAAGGTGACGATTTGTGTTTGCCCGTTATACGTGATCGCGATCGAGGAGACCGAATCATAGTGACCGTCGCCAACGACATCGTTGTTATCGGTGAGGGTCGCGGCATTGTCGTCGAAGGCGACAATTTTGAGGACCGAGTCTACGGTTCCGTCGCCGAAGGTGAAACTGGAACCATTGGCAACATAGTGGTCGTCAAAGACCTGACCGCCCGCTGTGCTCGTGGAACCGGTCAAATCGTGAACGAAGTCCACCCGAATGCCTTCGCCCGAACCGATATTTTGTCCAGCAAAGCCGCCGCCGACGCCAAAGGAATTCGCGTTCCCGTTGATCGTCGTGCCTGTGCCGAGGGGCGTAAAAAGCACATCGCTCGAATCATCGTTGGCGGGACTGCTTTGCTGCCCCGTGGGCACGAAGCCAGCCCAGGGGCTGTTTCCGCCATAGAATGCATATGACCCATTGGTGAAGGTAACCTGTGATATGCTGTCAACCGCTCCGTCCATGTTCACGGTATAGGTGGGGCTGACATTCTGGGGGTCGAGCACGACGGTGAAGACCGTCGTGCCGTTGGCTGTTCCTGCCAGGGTATGGCCGTCCGCCGACACCGTATAGATGATGTGCTGGCCCCCCGACGTCAGGCCGCTGTCCGTGTTGTTGAGAGAGGCATCGAACCTGACAGTGCCCGGGCCGTCCGCCCCATAGTTGTTGGACAGCGTATGGTCTGCGTCCAGAGCAAACACGACCGGATTGCCTGCTCCGTTCGCCAGCACCGCGTATTCCGGTGCAACCGCCGTCGGCACGTCGTCGACGATGTCGACCAGGATGGAGCCGGTGGTGGTGTTGCCGTGGGCGTCGGTCACCGTATAGGTGAAGCTGTCCTTGTCCTGCTCGGTGGTGATGCCATTGTTGGTCGTCACACCGTCATAGGTCTGGGTCAGCGTGTAGGTGTAGGTGCCGTTGGCGTTGAGCACCAGATTGCCGTAGCTGCCGCTGGCCGGCGAGGTCAGCGTATAGGTGTACGGGCCGGTGCCGCCGGCCGGCGTGATCGCGCCGTTGAAGATCTCGCTGTTGCCGGCTGCGTCGCTGCCCGTCGCAAGGCCCTTCTCGCTGACCAGCGCATCGGTGTCGGATGCCGTCACCGTCACATTGTTGACGGTGATGTCCAGCGTCACCGTCGAGGTGTCGCCGTCGCCGTCGGTGATGGTGTAGACGAAGTGATCGACCGCGTTGGTGGTCACCGCGTTGGGATTGGCCGTGTAGGTGTAGGCGCCGTTGGTGCCCAGGACCAGCGTGCCGTACTGGCCCGCGATCCCGGCTCCGCCGAGATTGCCGCTAACCGGGTTCGAGACGTTCGAACCGGTTGCCACGCCCGTCACCGCGCCGCCAGGTGCAGCACCGTCGGCGCCCAGAACGTCCGCCGTCCCGTCCGTCAGCACGTTGCCCGAGGCCTGCGCGCCTTCCGACACGCTGTTGGTGTTGGCATGCGCCGTCGGCACGTCGTCGACGATGTCGACCAGGATGGAGCCGGTGGTGGTGTTG
>NZ_RZTB01000450.1:0-356 GCF_003997735.1 Mesorhizobium sp. M7A.F.Ca.MR.148.00.0.0
ATCGAGCGCCGCATTGTGGGCTATGCGGAACAGCCAGCCCTCCGGATTGGCGATCGGGCCGGCATCCGGCAGCGCCTCGAACGCCTTGGCCAGGGCTTCCTGCAGCACGTCCTCGCCGTCGATGGCCGAGCCGGTCATGCGGGCGCAATAGCGATGCAGTTTTGGACGCATTTCGCCGAACAGGCGGGCAAAAGGTTCGCGGATCTCGCCGGGGATAGTCATGCGCCTCTGTTCGCCGTTATTGGTCCAGCATCCGGTAGTGGCCCACCACGGTCATTTCCTCGCGCTGCGGACGCTCGATCAAGCGATCCCTGATGCCGTTCTGAAAGGCCTCGAATGCCGCCAGCCCGGCGATG
>NZ_RZTB01000451.1:0-355 GCF_003997735.1 Mesorhizobium sp. M7A.F.Ca.MR.148.00.0.0
GGCTGGAAATATCCCTTGCCAGCATCACACCGACCTTGTCGGCAAAAATTTCATTGCCTTCATTGTCGACGACACCGCAGCGGTCGCCATCGCCGTCGAAGCCAAGGCCGATGTCGGCGCCTGATGCCAGCACCTTGTCCCGGATGGCATGCAGCATCCGCATGTCCTCGGGATTGGGATTGTAGCGCGGAAATGTATGGTCGAGCTCGACGTCGAGCGCGATGACCTCGCAGCCGATGCGCTGCAACGCCTGCGGCGCGAAGGCGCCGGCGGTGCCATTGCCGCAGGCTGCGACCACTTTCAGCTTTCGGGCGATGCGCTTGTCGCGGGTCAGATCGTCGAGATAGGTCGCGCG
>NZ_RZTB01000452.1:0-352 GCF_003997735.1 Mesorhizobium sp. M7A.F.Ca.MR.148.00.0.0
ACTGCTGCCGCGCGTTTCGCCGAATTCGTGGCAGCGGCATGATCGCTCAGGCAATGTCCCTGCCGCGACAGAGCGACGGCATCGGCGCGCTCATCCTGCTGGTGGCCGTGCCCACAGGCCTGGCACTGATGCTGACCATCTTCGATCTCATCAACCTTTTCCCGACGCACTTGTGGTGGCATGCGCTCACCGCTCCCGACACATCCGATCCAGCGCAGTTGCTGTATCGCTATGCCTTCCTCCCGCGTGTCGCGGTCAGCATGCTGGCCGGCGCGGCACTTGGTCTCGCCGGTGTCATCATGCAGCATGTGCTGCGCAACCCGCTGGCCGAGCCGACCACTATCGGCACCAA
>NZ_RZTB01000453.1:0-352 GCF_003997735.1 Mesorhizobium sp. M7A.F.Ca.MR.148.00.0.0
ACTGCTGCCGCGCGTTTCGCCGAATTCGTGGCAGCGGCATGATCGCTCAGGCAATCTTCCTGCGGCGACAGCGCGACGGCATCGGTGCGCTTGTCCTGCTGGCGGCCGTGCCCGCGGGCTTGGCACTGATGCTGACCGTCTTCGATCTCATCCATATTCTGCCGACGCACCTGTGGTGGCAGGCGCTCACCGCCCCCGACACGTCCGATCCCGTGCAGTTGCTGTATCGCTATGCCTTCCTGCCGCGTGTCGCCGTCAGCGTGCTGGCCGGCGCGGCACTTGGTCTCGCCGGTGTCGTCATGCAGCATGTGCTGCGCAACCCGCTGGCCGAGCCGACCACTATCGGCACCAA
>NZ_RZTB01000454.1:0-352 GCF_003997735.1 Mesorhizobium sp. M7A.F.Ca.MR.148.00.0.0
GCATCCTGTTTCCCTATCTAGGCAAGGTGCTGATCGGCTCGACCGACATCCGGGTGGACGATCCGGACCAGGTCCGTTGCGAGGAGGACGAGCAGCGCTACATCCTGCAGTCGCTCGCTTTCGTCTTCCCCTCGATCAAGGTTAGCGATGACCAGATCGTGTTCCGCTTTGCCGGCGTGCGTCCTTTGCCCGCCAGCGAAGACAGTTTTACGGGCCGCATACCGCGCGATCATTTTTGCGAGTTCGTCGAACCGGCCGGACATCTGCCGGCGACGTTGTGCATGATCGGCGGCAAGTGGACCACCTTCCGTTCGTTTGGAGCGCTGGCCGCCGATATGGCGCTGAAGCGGCT
>NZ_RZTB01000455.1:0-348 GCF_003997735.1 Mesorhizobium sp. M7A.F.Ca.MR.148.00.0.0
GGCCCGGAAATTCACACTTAACCACATCGCAATTCGTATTTCCTAGACATGCGTGATGAGCTTGCTCGATTACGCCCCTCGATTGCAGCCTGAATATGACGCCTCCGAGGTGCGACTGCGCATGCGTCTCTCCCGCAAGCGATCTCTGGCCCTGCTGGCCGTCGTCATCTTCACCGCTGCGGCTCTTTTGTTCATCTACACCACCGCTGTCGATCCAGATTGGCACCCGAAACGCATTCGCGGCAAAGGTGCTTGGTTAGTGCTGCTGCTTTTTCTCCTACCTGTTCTCTGGCGCGCCATCGCATTGTGGACGTTCGGCGGCGTCGCAGCACTGGGATTGATCATGAG
>NZ_RZTB01000456.1:0-343 GCF_003997735.1 Mesorhizobium sp. M7A.F.Ca.MR.148.00.0.0
ATCTTCAACTACACCATCACTGACGGCGACGGTGAAACCTCGCCCTCGACACTGACAATCACCGTGTCGAGCGGCACGCCGCAGCCGGTTGCGGTAACGCTGACGGTCGACGAGGCAGCGCTGGACACCAGCACGACAGGTGACGACATCGACCATGGGACGGTGACGGGCACGAACCCGTCCAGCACGGCCGAGACTGTTACGGGAACGCTGACGCTCGGCGATCCGGACAGCCCGCATGTAACCAACATCGCCGGGGCCACGTCATCGGCTGTCGGCGGCAGCCCGGTGACTGTGCAGGGCACCTACGGCGTGCGGCAGATCGATCAGGACTGCCACTATA
>NZ_RZTB01000457.1:0-342 GCF_003997735.1 Mesorhizobium sp. M7A.F.Ca.MR.148.00.0.0
GTGTGGACGCAGACATCCGTGGTGCATCCGGAAAACAGCAGATGCGTGATGCCTTGCGCGCGCAGCACAAGTTCGAAATCCGTATAGGTGAAAGCGCTGTTGCAGGTCTTGTCGACGATGATGTCCTGCGGGGCGACGTCGATCTCCGGAACGATCTGGAATCCTGGACCAGAGCGCAGCAGGATTTCGGTGCCTTCGAGCCCAGCGCGCTTGCGGCGCCATGTCTCGTAGGGCGTCATGTCGGCCATGTCAGCCCGGTAGCCCTGCCTGGTGTGGATGACCCTGACACCGGCCTTGCGGGCGGCTGATATCAGCCGGCTCACGGTCGGCAGGATCGCCCTG
>NZ_RZTB01000458.1:0-342 GCF_003997735.1 Mesorhizobium sp. M7A.F.Ca.MR.148.00.0.0
GTGAAGGCGTGGCCAAGAATTCCGGCAGATGAGCTTATCAGGGTCCTCGGGCCAGCTTACAACCACTATATCAAAAACATCGTCGAGCTTCCGCTGCTCGACGACGATGCGTTCGCGAAGAGCTTCGGGTTCGCGCGGCAAGAATTCTTAGGGATGCGTGCCGCACTTATGGGTTATGCGGACTTTTGCCTCGGAATGGCCGACGCGGCGGAATTGCTGTCCATACGCGCATTTCCACGCTATCGGCGTGCCGCTCTCGAGAGAGATGCGAGAGAATGGGCGTCTCCGCTCCTTGACAGGAACCATGTAATCGGAGTTGCTGCCGGGGTGGCTGGCGTGGAG
>NZ_RZTB01000459.1:0-338 GCF_003997735.1 Mesorhizobium sp. M7A.F.Ca.MR.148.00.0.0
CTTTGCCGTCGGCGACCGCGTGACCGGCAGCTATTTCCCCCGATGGATCGACGGCCGCATCCATGCCGGGCTCGTCGACCAACTCGGCTGCACGCTGGATGGCATGCTGACCGAATACGCCGTTCTCGACCAACAATGGGCGGTGCGCTTGCCCGATCATCTCGACTGGCATGAGGCGGCAACGCTGACCTGTGCCGGCCTGACCGGCTGGAATGCCGTGACGGGCGCCGGAATTCCGAAGCCCGGCCAATGGGTTCTGGTCGTCGGCTCGGGCGGCGTCTCACTCTTTGCACTGCAGTTCGCCAAGCTGCTCGGCTGCCATGTCGCCGCCGTCACCT
>NZ_RZTB01000045.1:0-7746 GCF_003997735.1 Mesorhizobium sp. M7A.F.Ca.MR.148.00.0.0
GCCACTTGAACGCCTCACAGCCGGCGTCCTCGGCCATGGCGAAGCTGGTGCCTGCAAGGATTGCGAAGAGGCTGATGGCGGCTTTTTTCATGGCAAAGGGAACCCACATTTCTAGAGTGTCCGCACCATACAACCATAACGATAGGACTGCAACCCTTGCGGGAAAAATATGAAAGGTCAATTGGGGAACATTCCAATCACCGATTGTTGACGGCAGGCCGTGGGAAGTGAATGGTCCATTCCTGGGTGATAATCTATGGCCGGGCGGATTGAAAAATGGAGTCGTTATGAAGCTTTTCGAAAGCCTCTCCAGATACCAGCCGCAGGCGCTCGGCGTGTTGCGCATCATGACCGCGCTGCAGTTCATCGAGCATGGCAGCCAGAAACTGTTCAACTTCCCCGTCAGCGCCGATCCCCACGCCCTTTCCGGGCTGACCGTGACCGCCGCCATCCTCGAATTCGCTGGCGGCATCCTGCTGGCGCTGGGCCTGTTCACGCGGCCCGTGGCATTCCTTCTGGCCGGCGAAATGGCGATCGCCTATTTCATGGCGCACATGCCGCGCGACTTCTTCCCGGTCAACAATGGCGGCGATTCGGCGATCTCGTTCTGCTTCATCTTCCTCTATCTGGTGTTTGCCGGCGCCGGCGCCTTCGCGCTGGACAACCGCCGCAGCGCCTGACGCCCAGAAGAAGGGGCGTGACTAGTGCATGTCACCCAAAAGTGCCCAGCGATTTTGGGACAACGACATGCACAAAACAGGTATCTGAAGCGCATCGGCGAAGCCGAAGCGCTTCAGGCACGCATCCGTTCGAAATTGGCGTCGAAAAGCGGCACCGCCTGCATGCGTGCCGTATGGCGCTTGCCCAGCAGCTCGATTTCGAAGCCGTCGCTCTCATCGGCGATCTCCTTCGGCACATAGCCGACGGCGACGGACTTCTTCGAATGATGTGCATAGCCGCCCGACGTCACCCAGCCGCGCACGGCGCCATCGAACCAGATCGGCTCGTCGCCAATGACATCGGCATCGTCGGCATCGACGATAAAGGCGCGCAGGCGCAATTTGCCGCCCTGCCTGCGCTCGGCCAGCGCCGCGGCCTTGCCGATGAAATCGGCGTCCTTGCCGTAAGCAACGAAGCGGTCGAGCCCCGCTTCCAGCGGCCCGTAGATCGGCCGGTACTCGCGCCCCCATGAGCCGTAATTCTTGTCCAGCCGCAGCGCATTGAGGGCGCGCGAGCCGAACAGGCCGATGCCGAATTCCTCGCCCGCCGCCATCAGCGCTTGATAGGCGGCGCGCTGGTATTCCGGCGCCACCCAGATTTCGTAGCCGAGATCGCCGGTATAGCTCACGCGGCCGACCAGGCACGGCGCCATGCCGACATCCATCCGGCCAATGGCCATGAAGGAAAATGCCGCGTTGGAGACATCCGAGCGCGTGGCCTTTGCCAGCACATCCCGCGCCTTCGGACCGGCGATCGACAGACCGGTGAGCCTCGAGCCCAGCGCTTCGATGCGGACCGATCCATCGTCAGGCAGGTGCTTCTCGAACCAGCGCATGTGGTATTGCTCGGCGATGCCGGAGCCGGCGAGGAACCAGCCATCCTCCCCCAGATTGGCCAGCGTGAAGTCGCCGATCAGCCTGCCGTCCTGCTTCAGCATCGGCGCCAGCGTCATGCGGCCGGGTTTCGGCAGTTTGCAGGCAAGCATCCGGTCGAGCCAGGCGGCCGCCCCCTCACCCGTCACCTTGTATTTGGCGAAGCTCGAAATCTCGGACAGGCCGACACTGTCACGAACCGTCGCGACCTCCTTGGCGACCTGCGTGAAGTCGCTCGAGCGGCGCCACGAGAACTCGTCCTTGACGCCTTCCGGCGCGTACCACAGCGGCACTTCCAGCCCATAGGCAACGCCCCATTGCGCACCCTTGACAGACAGCAGATCATAGATCGGCGTCGTCTTCAGCGGCCGCCCGGCTGGCAGCTCCTCATTGGGGAAGCGGATCGAAAAGCGCCTGGAATAATTCTCGCGCACCTTGGCGTTGGTGTAGGCCATCGTCGCCCAGTCGCCGTAGCGCGCGACATCCATCGCCCAGATATCGGCGCCGGGATCGCCCTCGATCATCCAGTTCGACAAAGCGAGGCCGACGCCGCCGCCTTGCGAAAACCCGGCCATGACACCGCAGGCGACCCAGAAGCCCGGCAGGCCGCGCACCGGCCCGACCAGTGGGTTGCCGTCCGGCGCAAAGGTGAAAGGCCCGTTGATGATCTGCTTGATACCGGTGTTCTGGAAGGCGGGGAAATGGCGGAAGCCGACCTCCAGCGACGGCGCGATGCGGTCGATGTCCGGCTCCAGCAATTCATGGCCGAAATTCCATGGCGTCTGGTATTCGGACCACGGCTTGTTGGCCTTCTCATAGGTGCCCATCAGCATGCCGCCGCGCTCCTGGCGCAGGTAAAGCTCGCCGTCGAAATCGACCGCATGGATGATCTCGGTGCCGGTCTTGGCATTCCAGGCGGCGACCTCAGGCATGTCCTCGGTGATCAGGTACATGTGCTCCATGGCAAGCACCGGCAGTTCCAGACCAACCATGCGGCCGACCTCGCGCGCCCACAGGCCGCCGGCATTGACGACATGCTCGGCCACCACGTCGCCCTTGTTGGTGATGACGCGCCACAGCCCGTCGGGCCGCCGCACGATGTCCTCGACCTTGGTGAAGCGCTCCACTTCCGCCCCAAGTTTCCGCGCGGCCTTGGCATAGGCATGGGTGACGCCTGAGGGATCGAGATGGCCGTCCTCCTTGTTCCTGACCGCGCCGACGAACTGCTTGGGATCGAGCAGCGGCATCAGTTCGGCCGCTTCGTTGGGCGAGATCTCCTCGAGCTCGATGCCGAGATAACGGCCCTTGGCGACGACACCGCGCAGCCAGTCGAGCCGCGCCTCGGTTGCCGCCAAAAGCACGCCACCCGTCAGATGCACGCCGGTCGCCTGGCCGGAAAGCTCCTCGATCTCCTTGTAGAGGTTGATGGTGTATTTCTGCAGCTTGGCGACGTTGGGGTCGCCATTGATGGTGTGCATGCCGCCGGCCGCGTGCCAGGTCGAGCCGGACGTCAATTCGTCGCGCTCCAGCAGGACAACATCGGTCCAGCCGTGGCGGGCGAGATGGAACAGCACGGAGCACCCGACGACGCCACCGCCAATGACCACGACCTTTGCATGCGATTTCATGAGTTTTGCTCTGTTATCAGTGAGTTGGATGGGTGAGTGGATTCAAGCTGGGAACGATCACGGCTCGCCCTGCCCGATCGCTTCCTTGCGCCTGGCCATGTAAGCCTCCAGCGCCTCGCGCACGGCGATATCGATCACCGGCTCGACATAGTCTTCCAGCGCCTTCTTCCACAGCCGCGTCGCGCGCGCCGTCGCGTCGAGACCGCCGGCTTCCTGCCAGGCCTCGTAATTCTGCCAGTTGGACAGCATCGGCTGGTAGAAGGCGGTGGCGTAGCGCTCCAGCGTGTGCGGTTCGCCGAAGAAATGGCCGCCGGTCGGCACCGCACCCAGGGCTTCGACGGCGAGCTCGGCCTCGTTGACCTCGATCGGGCGCAGGAACTCCATCATGTGCTGGATCATCTCGACATCGATGATGAGTTTTTCGAACGACGCCGTCAGCCCGCCCTCCTGCCAGCCGGCGGCGTGATAGACGAGGTTGCCGTGGCCGAGCACCGCGCCCCACAGCGCCATCAGCGTCTCATAGGCGCCTTGCGCGTCGGCGGCATTGGAGGCCGAGCCCGGCGTCGTGCGGTACGGCAACCCGTAGCGCCGCGCCAGTTGGCCCGACGCGATGTTGGCCTTGGTGTTCTCCGGCGTGCCGAAGGCCGGCGCGCCGGACTTCATGTCGACATTGGAGGTGAAGGCGCCATACATGACCGGCGCGCCCGGACGGACAAGCTGCGTCAGCACGACGCCGAACAGCGCCTCGGCGTTCTGCTGCGCCAGCGCCCCGGCCAGCGTCACCGGGCTCATCGCCCCCATCAGCGTGAACGGCGTCACCGCCACCGACTGGCCGAACTCGGCCATGGTCATCAGGCCCTCGGCCATCATCTCGTCGAAGCGGCGCGGCGAGTTGACCGAGATGATGGTGGTGATGCCGGGATCGTCGCGCATCTGGTCGAGCGTCAGCCCGCGCGAAATCGCCATCATCTCGATCCCGTCAAGCGCCCTGCCCCTGCCGATGGCCGAGACATGGAAACTCTTGTCGGTCAGCGTCAGATTGGTGAAGTAGGTGTCGAGATGGCGGGAGTTTGCCGGCAGCTCCACCGGTGCGCAGACCTGGTTGCCGAGCATGTGGATGCAGTTGAAATGCTGCGCCAGCCGGGTCAGATCCGAATAGTCGCGCAAATTGCCGGCACGGCGGCCGCGCTCCATATCGTGCACATTCGGCGGCCCGGCGACGAGGGTGAAATTGATGGTGTTGCCGCCCAGATGAACCGCGTTGGCCGGATTGCGCGGCTTCAACACATAGCTGGACTGCGTGGTCTTCAGCACGTCTTCGATCAGGCCGCGATCGATGCGGACATTCGCCGATGCATGATCGACCCTGGCGCCAGCCTTCTCGAACAGCGACAGCGCCCGCGGGCTCATCACTTCGATGCCGAAATTCTCCAATATGTGCATCGACGCCTGGTGGATCTGCTCGATCTGGTCGGGCGACAGCATAGCCATTGGCGGATAGGGATTTGTCACCCGCCTGAGCGGCAGTTGCGGGATGGCCGACGGGCCCCTGTTGCTGGTGCGCTCGGCGCCGCGTTTGCGTCTTGGTTCGTTCATGCCCGGCATCAAAGCCCCGGCAAACCGGGCAAGCTGTCAGAAATACGCCGTTTTCGGGCGCGATTTTAGCCACGGCGGCATTTCTGTAATATCTATTTAGAGAAAGCGACGAAATACGTCGGATTACCGACACAAATTCCCTCAAGCGACTGCTTGGGCGAAGCGTTAACGGACGCTGCAAGATTCCCTTTATGATTTCGGCCTATTGCTGCGCCAATGCGTAGTTCGAGTTTTAGTAAAATTGGTGCGGTTTGCGTGCTGCTGGCGCTTTCGGCCTGCGCCACGCCGCCCAGCCACATCAACAATGTCTGTGCCGTCTTCGACCAGAATGACGGCTGGTTCGACAACTGGCAGTCGGCCGCCGAGCGCACACAACAGAAATACGGCATCCCCGTTCCCGTGCTGATGGCGACGGTCCGCAAGGAATCCGGTTTCAAGAGCAATGCAAGGCCGCCGCGCACCAAACTGCTCGGCTTCATTCCGTGGAAGCATGTCTCGTCGGCCACCGGCTTTTCGCAGGCGTTGGACGGCACCTGGTCGCAATATCAGCGCGAGACCGGCAACTGGGCGGCTCGGCGGACGAAATTCGCCGACGCCGTCGACTTTGTCGGCTGGTATCATTCCAAAACGGCAGACACGTATGGCGTCGCCCGCAACGACACCTACAACCTCTATCTCGCCTATTATCTCGGCTGGACCGCCTATGGCCGCGGCAACCGGGGCGATGCCGGCGTCCAGGGCTATGCCCGGGCCACCGACAAGATGGCGCGGGACTACGCGCAGCAACTGAGCGAGTGCGGCAACTGAACTAATTCCGGGCATGAGCATTTCAACCAACCGCTGATGGACGGCATGCCTTGCCGACTAGCGGCAAACGCTCATCGCTTCGTCATCCACGGGCGGAGCAAGGAGCGCAGCGACGCAGCGCAGACCCGAGGATCCATGCCGCGACTTCAAATCGCCGCCGCAGGCAGAAATTGTGCTCCGCTGCGCCCTCGGCTGAGGTCGCGGCATGGATCCCAGGGTCTCCGCGACGGAGCTTCGCTCCTGCTACGCCCTAGGATGACGAAGTTTGGGGAGGCTCCAGCCAATCCCGAATGCCAGCGATGGTCCACCGAGGGAAGACATCTTGCTGCCGACAGATCCCCAACCCTGCCAGATCCTCTGTTCCAGCGCGGCTAGTCGCGAAGCGCATTGACCGTTTCGAGATCGACCATCGGCCCGCCGGGCCGCGACGAAAGCAAGGGAATGCCGTTACGCTCACCGCCCGCCTGCGGCGGACGCAGCGAACGGCGAACCAGATCGGAAATGACTTCGCCCACACTGCGATCCTGCTGCCGCGCCATAGCTTTGGCGGCAAGAAGGACATCGTCATCGATTGCAAGTGTCGTTCTCACAATTCGCCCTCCCTCCAAGCATCAAACATCACGCATCACATGGCGCAGCATATGAAATTGCGTGATGCCGGTCAGTTCGGTTTCCTGGGCTTGCCCGGCTTTGGAGAACGGCCGGTTTCCGAAACCTCGTCGCGGACCTCGTGACGGCGGGCTTTCGAAACGGCTTCGGCCTCCTCGGCAGCCTGCCCCACCGCATCGGCTGCCGCGCTGCCCGTCTTGCCGCGCGGACGTTTTGGCGGTGTGCCGGCAAAACCGGGGCCATCGCCGTGCGGCGCGTCATCCGGCACGCCTTCGTGC
Source organism: Mesorhizobium sp. M7A.F.Ca.MR.148.00.0.0 (assembly GCF_003997735.1). Classification (NCBI taxonomy): domain Bacteria; kingdom Pseudomonadati; phylum Pseudomonadota; class Alphaproteobacteria; order Hyphomicrobiales; family Phyllobacteriaceae; genus Mesorhizobium; species Mesorhizobium sp. M7A.F.Ca.MR.148.00.0.0. Next base: position 6,511 of record NZ_RZTB01000045.1, read on the forward strand.
GCGGCGTGTTCCTTGTCGAACTTGATCACCGGCTCCATCTTGGCCAGCACGTCGTCGGAGAGCCAGCACAGGCTCATATGGCCGCCGCCGAGATGCTTGACCGGTGGCACCTTGGTCTCGCAAAGATTGTCAGGCACCAGCTTCTTGTAGCCGCAGCGGGTCTGGAACGGGCAGCCGGACGGTGGGTTCATCGCCGAGGGAATGTCGCCCTCCAGCACGATGTGCCGCTTGACCACGCTGGTGTCAGCGATCGGGATCGCCGACAGCAGTGCCTCGGTATAGGGATGGTAGGGCGGCGCGAAGATCTGGTCGGTCGTGCCTTGCTCGACAATATAGCCGAGATACATGACCACGACGCGGTCGGCGATGTAGCGCACGACCGACAGATCATGGCTGATGAACAGCATTGTCGTCTTGTTCTTGCGCTGGATGTCCATCAGCAGTTCGGTCACCGCCGCCTGCACCGAAACGTCGAGCGCCGACACCGGCTCGTCGGCCACCACCACCTTGGCGTCACCGGCAAAGGCGCGCGCCACGCCGATGCGCTGCTTTTGGCCGCCCGATAGCTGGCGCGGCTTGCGGGTTTCGAATGCCCGCGGCAGCTTCACCAGGTCGAGCAGTTCCAGCATGCGCTTGCGGCGATCGGCAACCGTCTTGCCGACGTTGAACTTCTCCAGCGTGCGGATGATCTGCGAACCGACCGAATGGCTGGGATTGAGCGTGTCGAACGGATTCTGGAACACCATCTGGATCGACGACACCGTGTCGACGCTCCGTTTCTCGATGCCGGTCGACTGGATTTCCGTGTTGCCCAGCGTCACCGTGCCGGCAGTTGCCGTCTCCAGCCCGAGCAGCACCTTGGCCAGCGTCGACTTTCCGCAGCCGGATTCGCCGACGATGGCAACCGTCTCGGATTCGCGCGCCATGAACGAGATCGTCTCGTTGGCCTTGACGACGCGGCCCTCGCTCGAGCCGAACACCTCGTTGCCGCCGACCCTGTAGTATTTTCTGAGATCCTCGATCTTGAGCACCGGCGCGCCGGGCACGACGCGCTCATTGACCTTCTTGGCGCCGGGCGGCAATGCTTCCCAGTCGATCTCGTTAAAGCGCACGCAGCGCGAGAAATGGCCTTCGTGACCCGCGACCTCGATCATCGGGATTTCGGCGGCGTTGCAGACGCCCTCGACGAAATGGTGGCAGCGCGGGCCGAAATTGCAGCCCTTGGGCCGCTCGTGC
>NZ_RZTB01000045.1:7756-16703 GCF_003997735.1 Mesorhizobium sp. M7A.F.Ca.MR.148.00.0.0
ATCAGCGGCCGTGAGTTCTTGTCGGCGCCCGGCAGCGGGATCGAGCGGAACAGCCCTTGCGTATAGGGATGGCGCATCCGGTCGAACACGTCCTTGATCTTGCCGGTCTCCACCGCCTCGCCCGAATACATCACCGTGATGCGGTCGCAGGTCTCGAGGATCAGGCCGAGATTGTGCGACACGAAAATCATCGACGTGCCGAACTTCTCGCCCAGCCCCTTGACCAGGTCGACGATGCCGGCCTCCACCGTCACGTCGAGCGCCGTCGTCGGTTCGTCGAGCAGAAGCAGCGCCGGCTTCGACAGCAGCGCCATGGCGATGACGATACGCTGCTGCTGGCCGCCCGAAAGCTGGTGCGGATAGGAGCGCATCATGCGCTCGGGATCGGGCAGCTTGACCGAGCGCACCATTTCGATCGCGCGCTCATAGGCCTCTTCCTTCGACACCTTGTCGTGAATCAGCGGCACTTCCATCAACTGCTGCCCGACCTTCATCGCCGGGTTGAGGCTGGCCATCGGCTCCTGGTAGATCATCGCGATCTTGTTGCCGCGAATTGAGCGCAACTCCTCGTCGGAGAGCTCGCCCATGTCCTTGCCCTGGAACTTGATCTTGCCGCCGACGATCTTCCCGATGTTGGAGAGGTCGCGCATGATGCCGAGCGACACGGTCGACTTGCCGCAGCCGGATTCGCCGACGATGCCCATCGCCTCGCCCGGCATGACGGTGCAGGAAAAATCCATGACCGCCGGGATCTCGCCCTTGCGGGTGAAGAAGGAGATCGACAGGTTCTCGATCTCGATGATCGGCGTGTTGGCCGGCCCATTGGTTGGCGTGGCGGGATTTCGAACTGCCTCGTTCATGGGTCGCTCCAATCCTGGTTCTTCTAGGCCTGTTTCTCTCAGGCGCATCGGGTCGAAACCCGCGAGATCAGTCTTTCATCGATTGTTCGCGCAGCGAGTCGGCGAGCAGGTTCAAGCCCAGCACGAACGACATCAGTGCGATCGTCGGCGGCAGCGCCGGGTGGATGAAGGAGCGCAGCAGGCGGCTGGCGTCCTTGATCGCGGTGCCCCAGTCCGGACTTTCCGGCGCCAGGCCAAGGCCGAAATAGCCGAGCGTGCCGAGCAGGATGGTGGTGTAGCCTATGCGCAGGCAGGCATCGACGATCAGCGGCCCGCGCGCATTGGGCAGGATCTCCCACAGCATGATGTACCAGGGCGATTCACCGCGCGTCTGCGCCGCCGCCACATAATCGCGCGTCTTGATGTCCATCACCAGGCCACGGACGATGCGGAACACGCCGGGGCTGGAGGCGAACACCACGGCCACGAAGATGTTGAGCTGGTTAGGATCGATATGCACGATCTTCAGCGGATCGGCGTCGAAGACCAGGCCGGCATAGATCCAGCCGCCGAGGATCAGGGTGATGCCGAGCAGGATGTAGAGCCGGTCGGGCCGGTTCTTGTAGCGGGTCCAGAACAGCACGCTGAAGAAGATGATCGGGAACATGAAGAAGACGCCGGCCATGCCATAGGGGATCGGCGTGTCCATGATGCCCGGAGTCACCAAAAGGTAGAACAGCAGGATGACCGGGAAGGCGAGCACGAGGTTGGCCAGGAACGACAGTACGGTGTCGATCTTGCCGCCATAATAGCCGGCCGGCAGGCCGAGCGTGATGCCGACCATCAGCGCGAAGCCGGTTGCCGCAGGCGCGATGATCAGCACGATCTGGCTGCCATAGACCATGCGCGAAAACACGTCGCGCGCCAGCTTGTCGCCGCCGAACAGATAGGTCAGCCCCGATTTCGGTTCGACGGCGCCCGGCAGCACATCCTTCATGATGGGAATCTGGGCCAGCGGGTCGAAGGGAGAAATGGTCGCGGCGAAGATCGCCGTGAACAGCCAGAACAGGCAGATGCCGACGCCGACGATGCCGACACCGCTGTCGAACAGCTGGCCGTAGAGCGCCAGCTTCTTCTTGTAGGCGAAGCTCGCGCCCATGACGATGACGAGCGCGATCCAGACCGGCCAGAAGCGCGACAGCACTTCGAGAACGATGGTGAAGCCACTGATGTATTGAACCGGCATCCGCTTCGCCCCCTACTGAACTCTGATACGCGGATTGAGAAATGCGTAGCCGACATCGGAAATGAGCTGCGTGATCAAGACGATGAACACCGAGACCAGCGAGCAGCCGAGCAAAAGGTCGATGTCGTTGTTGCCGGCCGCCTCGACCAGCGTGTAGCCGAAGCCCTGGTAACGGAACATCACCTCGACGATGACGACGCCGGTGAGCAGCCAGGGGAACTGCAGCATGATGACGGTGAACGGTGCGATCAGCGCGTTGCGCAAGGCATGTTTGGCCACGACGCTGCCGAAGGAAAGACCCTTCAACCTGGCAGTGCGGATATATTGCTGCGTCATCACTTCGACCATCGAAGCACGCGTCATGCGGGCGATGTAGCCGATGCCGTAGATCGCCAGCGTCATCACCGGCAAAGTGAAATTGTAGAAGGTGATGCCCTGGCTGGCCGAAGCCGCCGAGCCATTCAGCCAGCCTAGCCATGAGGCGAAGATGACGGTGAAGATGACGCCTGACACATATTCAGGCGTCGCCGTCGAGGCGATCGACGCCACGGACAGCACCCGGTCGGTTCGCGACCCCTCGCGCATGCCGGCCAGAATGCCGATCAGCAGCGAGATCGGCACCATCACCACCAGCACCCAGAACATCAGGATGCCCGTAGCGCCGAGTGCCGGAAACAGTTTTGAGGCGACGGTTGCCTTGAACTTGGTCGAGCAGCCGAAATCGCCCTGGAAAACGCCGGCGAAGGTCGGCACGAGCGGATCGTTGCAGAAGGAGAAGCGCTGCGCCGGCTTGCCGGTCGCCGGGTCTGTAACAGGTTGCTTGGGCACCACGCCCAGCCACTGCCCATAGCGGACGAAGAAGTTCTGCCGGTAGCCATGGTTGACCAGCCAGCTCTCGAGCTGCTCGGCCGACGTATGCATTTCGGTCTGGCTGATCGCCAGCTTCTTCAGATTGGGTTCGAGGTTGATCAGGAAGAAGACGACCATGGTCAGGCACAGCATCGTCAATGCCATGGTGCCAAGACGCCTGATAACGAAGGAAAGCATGGCGGCCCCCTGCCGATGGGTTGGGGTTTGAGCCGGCTATGAAAGCCAACCCTGCCGTAACCGGCGGGGCTGGCTGTCAAACAGGCCTTCGGATGCGATCAACCCTGTTTTTGTTGCATGGCCTTGCCCGCGAGTCCGCAACTTTTTTGAGAAAGTGCGGACCAGCAGGGACGGACGACGCGAAGAGCGAGGAAGGGAGCGATCCCCTTCCCCCATGTCGATGCGATCAAGCCTGCTCGAGCCAGACCTTGCCGTAGTCGCGTTCGAAGGTCGGGTGCATCTTGTAGTTCTGCACCGCCTTGACCGAGTGGCTGTAGAGCTTGCGCCAGTACGGCTGGATCATGATGCCGGAATCCTGCAGGATCTGCTCGATGTCCTTCATCATTTCCTTGCGCTTGGCGGCGTCGGCAACGGCGAGCGCCGCATTGAGCTTGGCGTCCCAGTCCGGATTCGACCAGCCGGCCTCGTTCCAGGCCTCGCCGGTGCGATAGGCGATGGCCAGAACCTGGACGCCGAGCGGGCGCATGTTCCAGTTGGTCATCGACAGCGGATACTTCGTCCAGTCGTTCCAGAACGTCGAACCCGGCAGAACGGTGCGCTTCACCTTGATGCCGGCGTCGCGCATCTGGGCGGCGATCGCATCGCCGGTATTCTTGTGCCAGTCTTCGTCGACAGTGATCAGCTCGTGTTCGAAGTCGGCCTGGCCGGCTTCCGCCATCAGCGCCTTTGCCTTGGCCGGATCACGGGCAACCTTGGGCAGCTCGTAATATTCCGGATGGATCGAGCAGACATGGTGGTTTTCGGCGACCGAACCGGCATTGCCGTAGCCGAGCTGCAAGACGACATTGTTGTCGACCGCAAGCTGCAGCGCGTTGCGCACCTTCTGGTCGCCATAGGGCTTGTTGTTGACGTTGGTGCGGCAGACGATGGTCGACGCGGTGACGATTTCCGACTTCACCAGGTCCATGCCGTCGAGGATCGACACGTAGTCGGCCGAAGTCTCGAAATTGGTGTGCACTTCGCCGGCTTCGAAAGCGCTGACCATGGCCGCCGGATCGGTGCCGTAGTCGATGAATTCCAGGCCATCGAGGAACACTTCGCCATCCCACCACTTGTCGTCGGTGCGGCGCTTGTAGACCACCTTCTGACCGACATCGTAGGAGACGAGTTCGAACGGACCGGTGCCGATCGGGCAGGCCTTGAAGTCGCCGCCCTTCTCATCGAAGGTCTTGTGGACGATGAGGCCGGGATAGTCGCACATGTTCGGAATCAGCGCGATGTCCGGCTTGGTGAGCTTCAGCACGACCGTGTGGTCGTCCGGCATGGTCACGGCGCTTTCGTCGAGCTTGTCGTCCTTGACCAGCGAGCCAAGACGGCCTGGCATGGAATTGCCTTCGGCTTTCTTGTCGGCCCAACGCTTCAGGTTGAAGACGACGTCGGCGGAGGTGAAGGCATCGCCATTCGACCAGGTGACGCCCTTGCGCACATGCAGCGTGTACTGCGTGGCATCGTCGTTGACGTCCCAGCTTTCCAGCAGATAAGGGCGGAACGTGTATTCGGACGTGTACTTGACCAACGGCTCGAGCGCCTGGCGCTCGGCATTGGCGATTTCCGACCAGTCGGCCTTGCGCGGGTCCTTGGGATCCTTAATCCACTGGGCGATCTTCAGCGTGCCGCCCTTCTTGCCCTTTACCTCTTCGGCCTTCGCCGGCGTCGGATCGGCGAGGCCGAGCAAGCCGTAAGCCATTGCCGTCGATGCACCGAAGACGCTGGCCATGGCCAGGAATTCGCGGCGATCCACCTTGCCTGCCTTGGCTTCTTCGGCCATGGCCAGGATGTGATCCGGAACGCGATCGCCATTACTCTTATAAATTGTCATGACTTAACTCCCATTGTTGGCTTTCCGCCTTTTAACATTCCGCATCCAGGCCATGATGTCAAAGACGGCGTGGATTGAGAACATGTTAGGGAATGTGCAACTTTGAAAGGGGAGCGGTTCGCGTGATAACGACAGTCTTGGCGCAAATTTGCTACTGTCCGACGGATTCTTCTGGAATCTCGGTAGTCGATTAAACTGAGACATTTACTCCAGCCCGGACAGCGCCAGAATCGATCCATCATGAGGCCAAAAGTCCTGCCGAACTATCAGTATTCCTTCTCGTAGAAGATGCCGCCCTTGGCTTCGCCGGCATCGTTGGCCTCGCCGCGCAGCTTGACGCCGCGCCCGACATTGAGGTCGATCGTAGCCTTGCCCGAGCCCGGCTTGTCGCCTTTCTGGATCGTGACATAGGTGCGGTCGTTGAGGTATTTGCCCGCCGAAACCGCCGTGCCGCCCTGGTCGTCGGTGGTGACGTCGAGGTCGTCGACACCAATGGCGCTGCGCAGGTTTTCCAGCAGCGACGTCGAGCCGCCGACGCCGGCCAGTTGCCCGGCGGCCTCGGCCAACTGGGCGATCTGCAGCGGCGACAGGTTCGACATCGAGCGCCCGAAGATCAATTGCGCCAGCACCTCGTCCTCGGGCAGCGCCGGCACGGAGGAGAAGGTGAACTTCGGATTGGTCGCCTCGCCCGACACCACGATGGTGACGGTGGCGCCGGTCGTCGTCGTGGTCGCCGTCAAATTGAGATAGGGCACCAGCGAGCCGGAAAATCCGACCGTGCCTTCGGTGAAGGTCAGCCGCTTGCCGAGAATCGACAGCCGTCCGCGCTGCAGGGTGAAGGTGCCGACCGCTTGCGGCGACGAGGCCGGGCCGGTCAGCTTCAGCGAGCCGCCAAGTTCGGCATCGACGCCCCTGCCCTGGATGAAGATCTGGTTCGGGGCGTTGACCGTGACATCGAGCGCGAGGCCGCTACCGCCGCCCTTGCCGCTGGTCGTCGGCGGCCGCAGCGCCTTGTCCTGCGCCTTTACCGCACCTGGCGCGTTCTTGTGCTTGACGTCGAGCGCCGCCAGCGAGCCCGGCAATTTGTCCGGAACGGTGATCACCGTCTTGGCGAGATTGACGGTGCCGGCAATGACCGGTGCGGAGGTCAGCGGTCCCTTGATCGTCAGGTCGCCGCCGAGATTGGCGGTCACCACCCTTCCGTCCGTATAGCGGCCGTCGACCAGCTTGATCGACAAATCGGCCGGAAAACCCTGCGCCGGGTTGATGCCGACCGTGCCGCTGGCCGACAGGCTGCCGCGCGTCGACAGCGTTCCGGTCAACCGGTTGATCCTGGCGACGCCGCCGGCAATCGAGACATCGGCGGCGAGATCGTTGACGGCGAGGCCGGAGCGCGCATCGACAAGGCGCGCACCCGAGGTGCTGACGCTGCCGCCGATGACGGGCGATGTCGCGGGACCGCGCACCTGCACGTTGACATTGGCGGTTCCAGACAGCGACAGGCCCTGCGCGGCAAGCTTCTGGCTGAGCAGGCCGAACGGCACGACGCCATTGAAGTCGAGCACCAGCGCCGGCGTCCCGGCCGTCGTCACGCTGCCGCCGCCCTTGACGCCAAGGCCGGCTCCATCGCTGACATTGGCATTGAAGGTCAGCTTGTTGGCGCCAAAGGTGCCCGACGAGGAGACACTGACCGCACCGACACCGGCACCGCGGGTCTGCGAGGTCTGCACGCCCGCCGCGTCGAGATTGAAGGCAATGGCGGGATTTGCCGGCGCGCCCGTCACCTTGACCGTGCCCGAAATCGAGCCGGCGGCGTCGAGGCCCGGCGAAAAACTGTTGGCGAGCGACATCGGCACCCGCGCCAGCGTCGCATTGATGTCGAGCGCCGTGCCGACCTTGCCGGTCACCGTCGCCGTGCCACCGCCAAGGTTGAGCACCAGCCTGTCCAGCGTCGTCGTGCCATTGGCTATGCTGACGGTCGAGGCCTGGGCAATGGCCGCCTTGATGCCCTGGACGGTCGCCTGGCCGGAGGCAAGCTCGATAGTTGTCGTGCCGTTTGCCACTTTCACCCGGCCGGCGGCCCGTGCCGGAATGCCCTTGACGGTTGCGCCGCCGGAGAAACCGGTCCAGTCGCCGTCGCGCTTCAAATCGACATCGATGCCGCTGATCACGGTACCGCCCGAAATGACGGTGTCGGCGCGGATCTTTCCGGAGATCACGGGCGCCGCCAGATAGTTGGCGACCAGCGCATCGATCGAGACGGCTTTCGCCTGCAGGTCGCCGCGCGTGATCGACGCTGTCGCCGCCTTGATGGCGACCTGCGGTGCGTTGCCGTTCTTCGAGAAAGCGATCGTGCCGCGTACGTCGCCTTCGGCCTTCTCCAGGGCAAGTGCCGCCAGCGGGCCGATATCGGGCAGGTCGAGCGCAATGGTGCCGACCGGCACGAACTTCTCGTCAAGTGCCAGATCGCCTGAAATCCTGTTCTCGCCGAGCGACAGCAGCAGGCCGTTGATGGCGCTCCTGCCGTCTGCCGTCGCCAGCACCGCGCTGCCTTGCAGCGCCTGGCCGGCGACATTGCCGGTCAGTTGCACGTTGGCCGCCGGATTGGCGGCATTGGCCTTGCCGGTGGCGGTCAGCTTCAACCCGGTGATCTCTCGCGCCACCACGAGAAGGCGGTCGCTGTCGACCGTCAGTGACAGATCCGGCGCCGTGGCCGGCCCCTGTGCGTTCAACGCGAAGGCGATGGCGCCCTTGGCATCCTTCGACAGCAGCGAGATGTCGCTCAGCGCGCCCTTGATGTCGGCGGCCACCTTGTTGTCGGCAAGGCTGGCTTGCCCGTCGGCGGTCAGCGCACCCGAGGTCAACTTCAATCCGCCTATGTTGATGCTGCCGTTGGGGTCGCGCTTCAGCGTGGCGCTGATCTCAGCGCGTTCGCCAAGCATGCCGCGCGCCGCCGCAGGCAAGGCCGACGATGGGGCATCCGCCTTCAGGTTGAGGTCTATGGCACCGTCTCGCAGCGATACCTGGCCGGCGACCTGGCTGTTCAATGCATCGCTTTTGAGCGAGCCGCTGTCGATGGCAAACAGGTCGGCCGTCAGGCGGCCGCTGACGGCTGCCGTGACCTTGCCGGCGATCAGCGGCGCGATCACCGGATTGTTGAGACCGACCTTGTCCACCGACACCGTGCCGGAAACCGGCCCTGCACGGTTCTTGAGATCGAACGCATCCGAATGCAACGCCAGGGCAAGCCCCTCCACCCTCGCCGGGCTGGTGACGATCGAGGGCAGGATCGCCGAGACATCCAGGCGGGCCCGCGTGCTCTCGCCCGCCACCTTTGCCGACAAGGACTGGATCTCGATCTTGACCGGGCTCTCGGCGCTGCCGAGGTTCAGCGGCAGGCTGGGGCCGGATGAGATGAGATCGAGCACAAAATCGCTGGCGCCGTTCGGGTTGAGGGTGCCGGTTGCCTTGCCGGAAACCTTGTCGCCGGTCAGCGTCACCTGATCGAGCACCACGCCGCCGGCAATCGTGTAGCTGCCGGCCGCGTCGACGGCGAGCAGTCCGAGCCCGGCCTGCCGGGTCTGGCTGGTTTCGATACCGGCCAGTTGCGCATTGAAGCGGACGTCGGGAGCGGCCGGCGGTCCGGTCAAACCAGCCGTGCCGCTGAGCGTGCCCACAGCATCGAGGCCGGGCGAAAATCCATTGGCGAGCGCCGCGGGCAGTGCCGAAAATTGCGCCGCGAGGTCGAGCGTCTGGCCAGCTGTCCCGGACAAGGTCACCGAGCCGCCGCCGACATCGAGCGCCAGCCTTTCGATGCTGGTCGTGCCGTTGGCGATGCTTAGTGTCGACGCCTGAGCGATTGCCGCCTTGATGCCGCGAACCGTCGCCTCGCCGGAGGCAATCTCGATGCTCGTCGTGCCGTCGGCGATCTTCACC
>NZ_RZTB01000045.1:16713-45608 GCF_003997735.1 Mesorhizobium sp. M7A.F.Ca.MR.148.00.0.0
ATCTTCACCCGGCCGGCAGCGGTCGCCGGAATGCCCGCTATGGTGGCGCCGCCGGTAAAATTGGTCCAGTCGCCATCACGCTTCAGGTCGACGCCGATGCCGCCGATTTCCGTGGTCCCGGAGGTGACGCTGTCGGCCTTGATCGTACCTGATATCGCAGGCGCCTTGAGATAATTGGCGATCAGTGCATTGACTGTGATGGCCTTGGCCATCACCTCGCCGCGCGCGATCGATGTGCTCTTCGCATCGATCGCAACGGAGGGCGCGTCGCCATCCCCCGCGAAGCGGATGGTTCCGTCGATGTCTCCCGTTATCGCCTGGCCGGCAAGTGCGGCCAGCTGGTCGATGGCAGGTGCATCGAGCGTCAGCGTGCCGAGCGGCATGAATTTGTCGTCGAGCGCGAGATCACCCGAGACCTTGTTGTCGCCGAGCGAGACCAGAAAACCATTGATCGAACGCTTGCCTTCGCTCGTCACCAGCGCTGCTTTGATGTCGAGCGGCTGGTCGTCGACGGAGCCGGTCAGCGAGACATTGGCGGCGGGACTGGTGATATCGGCCTTGCCGCTAGCCGTCAGCTTGAGGCTCTTCACCGTGCGGCCCGATGCCGTCAGGCTGTCGCTATCGGCGGTAACCGTGAAATCCGGCGCCGTCATGGCGCCGCTTGCCGACAGCGCGAAATCGACGCCACCGGCAACCGGCACGCCGACTGTCGGCGACAGCACGGAAACGTCGCCCAGTTTGCCCTTGATGTCGGCCTGGATGTCGGTGCCTTGCATGCTGGCCGTGCCGGCGGCGCTGAGCGTGCCGGAGGTGAATTCGATCGAATTGGCGGCGAAGGATCCCTGCGGATCGCGGGCCGCGCTGGCCGAGAATTTCACCCTAGCGCCGAGCACCGAGGCGATCTGCGGCGGAAAGGCCGTCGCCACGGCATCCGCGTTCATCTTCAGCTGCATCGACAGGTCGGCAAGCGCCACCGTCGCGGTCAGCGAAGCGTTGAGCGCGTCGGAACGCAGCGTGCCCTGGTCGATGGCAATGGCGTCCTTGCTGACCGACCCGGCCAGATCGACATCGATCTTGCCGGTGATCAGCGGCGCCAGCGTCGCCACGTCGGTGTTGAGGCCGCCCGCCTCCAGCTTGACGGTGACCGGCCCGGCGCGGTTCTGGATGTCAAAACCGTCGGAATGGATCTGGGCCGCCAGATCGTCCAGCCGCGTGCCGCCGGCGACGATGGAGACGAAGGAGGCGCCGACGTCGATGATCGGCGCCTTGCCGTCGCCGAAGGCCCGGGCGGTGGCATTGCTGATCGCCAGCGTGATCGGCTGCGCCTTGCTGCCGACGCTGATCACCACGGGCGGCCCCTTGGCGGCGAGTTCGACCGAGAGGTCGCTGGCGCCGGCAGGATCGACAATGCCGGTCGCGGTGCCGTGGACCGCATCGCTGTCGATGTTGGCGCGGTCGACACTGACGCCACCGGCCGATGTGGCGGTGCCGGCAATGTCGAAACTGGTCTTGCCGGCAAACAGCGGCTTGAGATTCTCAGGCAGGAAGCGAGCGAAATCGCCGTCGCCCTTGGCCTCGATATGATTGCCCTTGTCGGTCAGTTGGTGGCGACCCGTCAGCTGGGTGACGATCTTGCCGTCGACAGAGAACGTGCCGATGCCGTTCCAATTGGCGAGTGGCCCCGTGCCCGAGACGTTTATGTCGACCGGCGGCGTGTCGGGCAGCTTGAGCAGGTTGGCGATGATGCCGCCTGCCGGCTCCGAGGCCTTGAGGTCGAGATCGAGCCTGTTGTCTGCCGGCGCAAAGTGGATCTTGGCGTCGACATTACCTTGCTTGCCGTCATGGCGGGTGATGTTGAGCACCGTCTCGACCGCCAGTGGCGCGGCATCGACCTTGACCGATCCCTTGGCCGCAAGCTCGGCGATGCCGCTGCCGGCCAGTTGCTGGCCAAGCGCGATCTCGGGCAGATCGATCTGCTTGATGTCGATGGAAACCGGCAGCGTCGTCGTACCCCCGCTCGGCGCTGGCTGCGTGCTGGCCACCGGCAATCGCGCCAGTTCAATACGCTCGGCAGCGATACGGTCGGCGCTGAAGTTTTTCGACAGCAGCGCCAGCGGCGACCAGTCGACGGCCACCTTGCGCGCCACCAGCCAGGCGCCCTCGCGGTCCTCCAGCACGACATGGTCGACGCTGAGCGCTCCGGACCAGATGCCGTCTATGCCGCTGACCGTGATCTTGCGATCGTCGCTCGATGCCATGCGCGAAATGATACCGGCGAGATTGTCGCGGCCGCGCTCGGTCTTGGTCAGCACCACGAGCGCCCCGATGGCGCCAGCGACCACGATCAGCAGCGTGTAGAAAACAATGCGGAGGACGCGCCAGACTGTTTTCATCGCTCAGAATGCCTGTCCGATGCCGGCATAGATGCCGAAATGCGGGTCACCCGGATCACGGTTGAGCGGCATGGCGGCATCGATGCGCAGTGGCCCGAACGGCGTGACATAGCGCAGCCCGACGCCGGCGCCGACCTTGACATCGGAGAAATCGGGAGCTGATTTGGTCGATACGGTGCCGGCGTCGACGAACGGCACGATGCCGATCGTATCGGTGATGGCGATGCGCATCTCGACCGAGGTTTCGAAGAAGGACAGGCCGCCGATCGGCTGGCCGGTGAAGTCCTTGGGTCCGATGCCCTGATAGGCATAGCCGCGCACCGAGCCACCGCCCCCGGAATAAAAGCGCCGGTCGGCTGGCACATGTTCGAGGCTGGTGCCGACGATCGAACCGATGGCGACACGTTCGGCCAGGACGAACTTCGAAGCCGAGTCCAGCGACTGATAGGCCGACCCTTCGCCCCTCAGCTTCAGGAACGCCGCACCGCTCAAAATGTCGTAGCTGGGCTCGGCATAGGCCAGCACCCGGAAGCCGCTTGTCGGGTTCAGCCGGTTGTCCCGGTTGTCATAGACATATTGCAGCGGAATGCTGGCGATCAGGTATTTGTGCTTGCCGAAAGCGTCGTGGATGCGGGAATAATCGAGCGCCACCTCGGCGGAAACCGTCTGCTTCTTGGTCAGCTCGTAGGACAGCCCGGTGCTGCCCTTGACCGAGAAATGGTCATAGGCGTCAGGATGTTCGAGTACCGTCTTGACGCCGGCGAAGAACTTCGATGCCGGCCCGATCACGCCCGGCTTTTCGAACATGATGCCGGCATTGTAGTTGAGCTCGCCGAGATCATTGCTGCCGATGCCACTGATCTTGCCGTCGATGCGCAGCTTCTCGGCCCGGCCGAACAAATTTCGGTGGCCCCAATAACCTTCCAGGCCCAGCCCCTCGGTGTTGGAGAAGGTGCCGCCGACGCCGAAATAGCGTGGCTTGCGCTCGCTGACCTGGACGCCGATCGGAATGTTGCCGTCGGCATCGAGCGTGTCGGCTTCCTTGAACGTCACGCTGTTGAAGACCTCGAGCGCCAGCAGCCGGTCGCGCGCGTCATCGATCTCTTGCGGCGAGTACTGCCGGCCGCGCTTGAGGCCGGTCATGTATTCGGTGAAGTCGCGGTCGACCTTTTCGGTGCCTTCCACCGTTGTGTCGCCATAGCCGGCGACCGGCCCAGCGGCGACCGTCAGCGTCACGTCCAGCGTCGAGGTGGCGTGGTCGGCGACGATCTGCCGGTCCGTCACCTCTGCCAGCGGCCTGCCTTGCTCCTTCAGCGTCCGCACGATCAGCGCCTCGGCCTTGAGCACAGCGCCGGATCCCGCATCGCCGCCTGATATCAAGCCGTAATCGGCGCTCATCAGCCCTGCCGCGTCGCCCTCAAGGTGGATATTGCCCAAGGTGAATTTCGGCCCGCTGGCGATGTCGATCACCACGGGAACCGGCTGCGGCCCCTTGAATTCGGCATCCGGCGGCAAATCGTCGAGCGGCTTGCCGTCGATGGTGACGGTGACGACGCCTTCGTAGCGGGCATCGGCATAGAGCGCGGCGACAAGCTGTTCGCGGTCGCTGCGCGCCTTGGCCATCAGCCCGAGCGAGCCGGAAACCGGACGCTCCTCGTCACTCTTCAGCGCCGAGGCATTTTCGAGCTTCTTGACCAGATCCTTGTCGGCGTCGGGGGCGGAAATGGTAACGGCGTAGCGCAGGGGATCGACGATATCGGCATCCTCGTCGCTGGACGAGCCCCACAGCTTGATGCCGAAAAGCTCGAAAGCGGCCGCCGGCCGCGATTCGGCGACGAGCACGGTCGAGCACATCACGGCCAGCAACAGGGCGCGCGGAAGCGCACGCCCTGGCGCGCGACCTCCTGACATCTGCTCTTCATGCGCCGACATTAAGACAACCTAGATTACAAAACTAAAATTGGAATGAAGTTCTGAAGCGCTCGTAAAGGGGCCACAATCCAATTGTCTGAAATAGGGCGGGCTTGGAATTCACACCTTTTGCGTCGCCGCAAGAAAGCGTGATCCCCTGTCCTATGGAGGTACTACCGGTCATCGGCCGGAAAGGAAACCGTTGGCAGGCGGAACCCTGCCGCGTCCTCGTGTTGACAAGCCTGACTGAAGCTTGATCATGCCCGGACGTCAGCTGTGTCTGGAGGGGTGTTATGGCAATGCGCGCGGCTCGTGGTCTGTCTATCCTGATTCTTCTGTTTTTCGCCTGGGCCAATGTCCTGGCCTGGAGCAGCGCCGCGCAAGCGGCCGAGGCCCGGCGGATCGCGACAACTGACAATTCCGATTATTTCGGCTTTGATCTCAGGTCCGACCAGAATGTGACAATCGACCAGTGCAAGACGACATGTCTGGGAGACCCGGCCTGCCGCGCCTTCACCTACAACAAAAAAGCCAAATGGTGCTTCCTCAAATCCGACTACAACCAGCTGAAAACCTTCAACGGCGCGGTCGCGGGCAAGGTCGTCAACATCGACGGCGATCCTGATATCGGCGCGCCGCCGGAACTCGCTTTCTTCCCCAACTGGATGGCCGATCAGGCCCAGCAATACCGCAACAAGCTGCTCGGCCCGGCCTATGACAAGCCGACCGAAGGCATGGCTGCCTTGCTGAACGCCGCCGAGCAGGCCGTGCTGACCGGCGATCACCGCTCCGCCATGCTGAAATACGAGGCCGCGGTCTCGGTGCTGCCCGATGATGGTCCGCTCTGGCTCAACCTGGCGCGTGAAACGCTGGCCGTTCAGCCCGCCGCCAGCACCTCCGAAGCCTCCACTTTGCCGGCGAACGGCACGTCGGCCGCTTTCAATGCCTATAAATTGCTGCGCACCACCAAGACGCGCGCCGAAGTGCTGGCGCTGCTCGGCAACGGGCTCGACAAGCGCGATCTCTACCGGCCGGCGCTGCAGGCCTATGAGGCCAGCCTTGCGCTGAACCCTTCGCCGGCGGTCCAGGCCGACTATGCCGATCTCAAGGCCCGCAAGGGTTTCCGCGTTGTCGATCACACCATCGACGCCGACACCAGCGCGCCGCGCATCTGCGCGCAATTCTCCGAGGATCTGGTCAAGACCGGCGTCGACTACGCGCCGTTCGTCACCGTCGACAACGCGCCACCCAAGGGCGTCGAGGCCAAGGACAAGCAAATCTGCGTCGAAGGGCTGGAGCATGGTCAGCATTACGACGTCACCTTCCGCGCCGGCCTGCCGGCGGCAATCGGCGAAGTGACCGCGGCCCCCGTGGTGCTGTCGATCTATGTCCAGGACCGCGCACCGTCCGCCCGCTTCACCGGTGACAGCTTCGTGCTGCCGGCCGGCGCGCGCCGCGGCATTCCGATCGTCACCGTCAACATGAATGCCGCCGAAATGAAGCTCTACCGCGTCGGCGATCGTTCGCTGGCCCAGCTTCTGTCGGGCTACCAGTTCCTGCACCAGCTCGACGGCTACGACATCTCCAACATTTCCGAGCAGATGGGCGCGCCGGTCTGGCAAGGCCAGCTCGACATCGCCAATGATCTCAACAAGGAGGTCACCACCTCCTTCCCGGTCGACGAGGCGGTGCCGCAGCGCAAGCCCGGCGTCTACGTGCTGACCGCGCAGGCCGTCAACGACAAGAGCGACAACTACAATTCGATGGCCACGCAATGGTTCGTCGTCTCCGACATCGGCCTGTCGACCTATACGGGGCAGGACGGGCTCAACGTCTTTGCGCGTTCACTGGGCAGCGCCAAGCCGATCGCCGGCGCCGAACTGACGCTGGTTGCCAGGAACAATGAGGTTCTCGGCACGGCGACATCGGATGCCGACGGCCATGCCGTCTTCAACCCCGGCCTGACGCGCGGCGACGGCGGCATGGTGCCGGCCGTGCTGATGGCCAAGCAGGGCGACAATGATTTCGTCTTTCTAGATATGGGCCGGGCCGGCTTCGACCTGTCCGACCGCGGCGTCACCGGGCGCGCGGCGCCAGGTGCGCTGGACGTCTATGCCTGGACCGAACGCGGCATCTACCGCGCCGGCGAAGATGTTCATGTCGCGGCGCTTGCCCGCGACGGCGCCGCCAAGGCGGTCGAGAACCTGCCGTTGACCTTCGTCTTCTCGCGCCCCGACGGTGTCGAAAGCCGCCGCATCGTCAGTGACGGCGCTTCGGCCGGTGGCCATGCCGTCGACCTGCCGCTCGAACCCAACGCCATGCGAGGCACCTGGTCGGTGTCGATATACACCGATCCCAAGCAGCCGGCCGTGGCCAGCCACATGTTCCTGGTCGAGGATTTCGTGCCGGATCGCATCGAATTCGACATGAAGGCCGACAAGCAGGAAATCGCCCAGGGCGAAACCGCCAACATCGGCATTGACGGCCGCTTCCTCTATGGCGCGCCGGCGGCGGGCCTGGCGCTGGAAGGCGAACTGACGCTGTCGACGTCGCGCGACTGGGACCGCTTCCAGGGCTTTTCCTTCGGTCTCGCCGACGAGCAGTCGGCCGAACCCACGGTCACTCCCCTCGCCGATCTGCCGGTGGTCGGCGATGACGGCAAGGTGACCTTCCCGGTCTCCGTCGACCAACTGCCCTCGACCACCAAGCTGGTCGACGCCAAGGTGACGGTGAGGATGCGCGAAACCGGCGGCCGCGCCATCGAGCGTTCGCTCAACATCGGCATCCGCCCGCAAGGCCATATGATCGGCATCCGTCCGGATTTCGCCGACAATGAAGTGCCGCAGGGCGGCACCGCCAAGTTCAGCCTGATCGCCGTCGATCCCGACGGCAAGCGCGAGGCGCTGAAAGGCGCGCAGTGGACGCTGGTCAAGGTCGAACGCAATTACCAGTGGTACCGCTCCAACAATTCCTGGAACTACGAGCCGGTCACCTTCACCAAGTCGATCGCCAACGGCCAGGTCGACCTCGGCGCCGACGGCGGCGCGACGGTCTCCGCGCCGGTCGATTGGGGTCAGTACCGCCTCGAGGTCGAGACATCGGATCCCGAGGGACCGGCGACAAGCTACGAGTTCGATGCCGGATGGTATGTCTCCTCGACCACCACCGAAACGCCTGACGGCCTCGAAATCGCCCTCGACAAGGACAATTATGCCGCCGGCGAAGTGGCCAAGCTGAAAGTCTCGCCGCACTTTGCCGGCGAACTTCTCATCAACATCGGTTCCGACAAGCTGTTGAAGACCGTCACGGCATCCGTGCCGGCCGGCGGCAGCACGGTCGACATACCGGTCGGCGACGATTGGGGTGCTGGTGCCTATGTCACGGCAACCCTCTTCCGGCCGGGCGATGCGCAGGAAACGCGCATGCCGGCCCGCGCCATCGGCGTGAAATGGCTGAAGGTCGATCCGGGCTCGAAAAAGCTCGCCATCACCTTGACGCCGCCGGACAAGACCATGCCGCGCCAGCAGCTGTCGATCCCGGTTTCGGTCGCCGGCGTGCAGCCGGGAAGCAATGCCTACGTCATGGTTGCCGCCGTCGATGTCGGCATCCTCAACCTGACCAACTACAAGGCCCCGGATCCGGAGAACTGGTTCTTCGGCCAGCGCATGCTGGGCATGGAAATCCGCGACATATACGGCCGCCTGATCGACGGCTCGCTCGGCAACACCGGCAAGCTCAGGACCGGCGGCGACGGCGCCAACATGCAGGCGCAAGGCAACCCGCCGACCGAAAAACTGGTCGCCTTCTTCTCCGGCATCGCCGAACTCGATGCCGACGGCAAGGCGCGGGTCGACTTCGACATCCCGCAGTTCAACGGCACCGTGCGCGTCATGGCCGTCGCCTGGACCAAGGATGCGGTCGGCCACGCCCAGTCCGATGTCATCGTGCGCGATCCCATCGTGATCACCGCTGGCCTGCCACGCTTCCTGGCGCCTGGTGACGCCGCCGTCATGCGCCTCGACGTCGCCGACACCGATGGTCCGGCCGGCGACTATGCGTTCTCGATCGAAACGACGGGTGACCTGTCGACCGGCGACAAGCCCCTGCCCCAGAAGCTGACGCTCGCCCAGGGCAAGCGCCAGACGCTGACCGTGCCGCTGATCGCTCAGACGGCCGGCAATGCCTCGCTCACCATCAAGCTTGCCCATGCCGACGGCACCAAGGTCGAGCAGACACTCTATGTGCCGGTGCGCCCGGCGCAATTGCCGGTGACCACCCGGCTGGTGGTCGACCTCAAGGGCAATGGCGGCGCGCTACGCGTCGACAAGGAACTGCTGGCGGCCAGCCTGCTCAACGGCGCTTCCGTCAGCGTCGGCGTTTCGCAGGCAGCCGCCTTCGACGTGCCGTCGCTGCTGATGACGCTCGACCGCTACCCCTATGGTTGCGCCGAGCAGACCACCAGCCGCGCCATGCCGCTTCTCTACGTCAATGAGTTGGCTTCCGGCGTCGGCATGGCCAGCGATCCCGATATCCATGGCCGCATCCAGGACGCCATCTATAAGGTTCTGAGCTATCAGGCCTCGGGCGGCAGCTTCGGCCTGTGGGGTCCGGGCTCTGGCGATCTGTGGCTTGATTCCTATGTCACCGACTTCCTGACCAGGGCGCGCGAGCAGAAATACGACGTGCCGAGCCTGGCCATGAACCAGGCGCTGAGCAATTTGCAGAACTCGCTCGGCTACGACCAGAGCGTGCAGGACCGTGGCAGCGAGATCGCCTACGCCCTCTACGTTCTGGCCCGCAACAAGAAGGCCTCGATCGGCGACCTGCGCTACTATGCGGATACCCAACTCGAAGCTTTCTCAAGCCCGATGGCCGTTGCCCAGCTGGCGGCAAGCCTGGCGCTCTACGGCGATACACCGCGCGCCGAAGCCACCTTCAAGACCGCCTTGCAGTTGGCAAAGTCCACCACCGACTACGACTACTACCGCTCCGACTACGGTTCGCGGCTGCGTGATGGCGCGGCGATGCTGGCGCTGGCGGCGGAATCGAAGCCGGTGCCGACCATCGTGCCGGAACTGATCAAGCTGGTGACCAGGGAACGCGCGGAAGCCCGCTGGACCACCACCCAGGACGAATCCTGGATGCTGCTGGCGGCCCGCGCGCTGAAGGAGGGCAATGATACGATCATGCTGGCCGTCAATGGCGCGGCGCATTCCGGCGGCTACTCCAACCAGGTGGAAGGCTCTGACCTGGCCGACAGCCCGCTGACCATCGCCAACACCGGCAAGACCCCGCTGCAGGCCGTCGTCACCACCGTGGCGTCGCCGGTCCAGCCCTTGCCGGCCGGCGGCGACGGCTTCACCATCAGCCGCACCTACTACAAGCTCGACGGCACCGAGGCCAATGTCACCGAGGCGACGCAGAACGAACGCTATGTCGTCGTGCTCAAGGTCAACGAGCAGAACAAATGGCCGTCGCGCCTGCTGGTCACCGACCTGTTGCCGGCCGGCTTCGAGATCGACAATCCCGGCCTGGTCTCCAGCGCCCAGTTGACGAACTTCTCGTGGCTGGCGCAGACCGATGCCGCGCATCTCGAATTCCGCGACGACCGTTTCGTCGCGGCGTTCAACCCGGCCGACGGCGATCATGACCACAATCTGACGCTCGCCTATGTCGTGCGCGCGGTGACGCCTGGTACCTATGCGCACCCGGCGGCAACGGTGGAGGACATGTACCGGCCGCAATATTCGGCCCGCACCGCCACCGGCATGATGGAGGTCAAGGCGCCGTAAGGCGCCTTGGCGAATATGAAAGTGAGGCTTGTGCTGCCCCTCATTGCCCTGCCGGGCATTTCTCCCCGTATAGTGACGGGGAGAAAGAGGCCTGCAACAAAGCTTTCGCCAACTTTGAACGTTGCGGGAAAAGCGCCAACGGCCATGACAGCACCCTTCTCCCCGTCACTATACGGGGAGAAGGTGGCGGCAGCCGGATGAGGGGCGGCGCCATGCTTTCCAAGAAGTTCCTTCGTCGCACGGCCGTTGCAGGAGCCTCCCTCATTGGACTCACCGCAATTGCCGCCACCACCCTCTGGGCGCTCGACCACGCCTTCCCGCCCCCGCTTCCAGCCGAACTCACGGTCTCCTCCGAAGTCCAGGACCGCGACGGCGAATTGTTGCGCGCCTTCGCCACGCCGGACGGCTACTGGCGGCTCGAAACCCGCCTCGACCAGGTCGACAAGCAGTTCGTCGACATGCTGGTCACCTACGAAGACAAGCGTTTCTGGGACCATGAAGGTGTCGACGTGCTGGCGCTGGCCCGCGCCGCCGGCCAGTTCGCCACCAGCGGCCGCATCGTCTCCGGCGGCTCGACGCTTTCGATGCAGCTTGCCCGGCTGATCGAGCCGCGCGAAAGCCGCAGCCTCGGCTCCAAGGTCAAGCAGATGCTGCGCGCCATCCAGATAGAGCGGCGGCTGTCGAAACGCGAAATCCTCGAACGCTACCTGACGCTGGCGCCTTATGGCGGCAATCTGGAAGGCGTGCGCGCCGCCTCGCTCGCCTATTTCGGCAAGGAGCCGAAACGGCTCACCGTTTCCGAGGCCGCCCTGCTCGTCGCTCTGCCGCAACTGCCGGAAAAGCGCCGGCCCGACCGCAATTTGAAGATCGCCCACGCCGCCCGCGACCGGGTGCTGACCCGAATGGTCTCCTCCCGCCTGCTCGGCGAGCGCGAGGCCGCACGGGCCGCCCTCGACGATGTCTCGGACCTGCGCCGCACGCTGCCGGCGCTCGCCGCGCACGCCGCCTATGCGATGTTGCCCAAGGCCGTCCCCGGCCAGCCCTTGCGGCTGACGATCCGCAAGAGCGTCCAGGAGGGGCTGGAACAGGTGGCGAGGGACGCGGCCACCAAGCTCGGCCCCCGCCTGTCGGTCGCTATGGTGCTGGCCGACTCCCGCACCGGCGACATCCTTGGCGAAGTCGGCTCGGCCAATTTCTTCGACGCAAGCCGCTCCGGCTGGATCGACATGACAAAGATCGTGCGCTCGCCCGGCTCGACGCTGAAGCCCTTCATCTACGGTTTGGCCTTCGAACAGGGCCTGGTGGCGCAGGAAACGCTGATCGACGACAGCCCTGTCGATTTCTCCGGCTACCGGCCGAAGAATTTCGATATGGGCTACCAGGGCGATGTCAGCATCCGGCAAGCGCTGCAATTGTCGCTCAATGTGCCGGCGATCCGCGTGCTCGACGCGGTCGGGCCAACGCGGCTGATGGCGCGCTTCCGCCAGGCCGGCGTCAGCCCCATACTGCCGGTCAACGAAGCCCCGGGCCTGGCCATCGGTCTTGGCGGCGTCGGGGTGACATTGCGCGACCTCGTCCAGCTCTACACAGGGCTCGCCAATGGCGGCAAGACGCACACGCTGCATGACGGCACCGAGCCTGCCAATGCCGAGCGCACCAGCGCCACCATCCTCGACGGTCAGGCCAACTGGCAGACCATCGACATATTGTCGGGCGTCAAGCCGCCCGAGGGTGCCTTGCAGCGCGGCATCGCCTACAAGACCGGAACGTCCTACGGATACCGCGACGCCTGGTCGGTCGGCTTCGACGGCCGCTATGTGCTGGGCGTCTGGGTCGGCCGCCCCGATGCCGGCGCGGTGCCCGGCCTTTCCGGCTATGTCTCGGCCGCTCCCATTCTGTTCGAGGGTTTTGTCCGCTCGGGCCTCGCCACCGTCCCCTTGCCGGGCAAACCGCCCGGCATGTTCAGCCCCAGACGCGAGGACCTGCCGGTGACGCTCGCCCGCTTCGGCGCCGGGTCGGACGGCCTGGTGCAGGCGACGGTGAGCGAACCCGCACCGACCATCATCTTCCCGCCCGACGGCGCCCGCGTCGATCTCGGCACCAATTCGGCCGACGCCTCGCCACTGGTGCTGAAGCTGCAAGGCGGCCGTGCGCCGTTCCGCTGGCTCGCCAACGGCAAGCCGCTGGCAGGCATCGATCGTCGCCGCACCGCGACCTGGCAGCCCGACGGCGCCGGCTATTCGACGCTGACCGTCATCGACGCCGCAGGGCGTGCGGCGAGTGTGAAGGTGTTTGTCGAATAGATCGCGCCAAGAGATTCGTGGAATTGGCTTTCCGGACGCTCGGCAGATAGCAGGATACTCACCCATGCCTGTTCCGAGGCACCCCTCGCGCAATCCTCTCTTGTCGGCAGCCTCGGCACTGGCAGCAACAATCCTTGTCGCGGCAATTCCTCTCCCCGCTTTGGCCGATGCCCTCCCCACCGGCTTTGTCCGGCTCGCCGATGTCGACCCCTCGATCCGCCAGGACATCCGCTACGCCGGATCGGATAATTTTCTGCACCGCAAGGTGAATGGCTACGACGCACCCGCCTGCATTCTCACCCAGCAGGCGGCAAAGGCACTGTCCGCCATCCAGAAAGCGATCGCCGCCAAAGGCCTGACCCTGGTGGTGTTCGATTGCTACCGCCCTGCCCGCGCCGTCGCCGACATGGGCGAATGGACGCGTGAGGGCGGGCCGCCCGATCCGCAATGGTATCCGAAGGTCAGGCGCGGCGAGTTGATCGCCAAGGGTTATGTCGGAGAACTATCGACCCATTCACGTGGCTCGACCGTCGATGTCGCCGTCGCCCGGACGGACCGCAGGTCCAGCCCGAACCCGGCCTGCGGCGCGGGCGATGCCGACACGCTCGATTTCGGCACCGGTTTCGACTGCTTTGATCCGATGAGCGAAACCGCCCACCGCGGCCTTGCCAGTGAAGCGGCGGCAAACCGCAAGATGCTTGTCGACGCCATGCGCGCCGGCGGCTTCAAGAACTATGCAAGGGAATGGTGGCACTTCACGCTGAAAAGCGAACCGTTCGCCAGACAGCGTTTCGACTTTCCCATCACCGCAGATTGATGCACCCGACCAAATTCCACACCTTGCCTCGGCACCGCCCCTTGCTAGATAGGCTGAGTGGCCGGGCCATGGATTCTTCCTTAGGCCGCAAGAGGAAAATATTTCTCCTAACGGCGAAATAGCGTCGAACATTTTCTCCAGAGGGGCAAAAAAGGCAACATTGAATGCATCTAATTTCTACCAATTCGGTAGATTTGGCGCGGGTTCAACGGAGGCAGAAATGACCAAACCTCATTTCAGGAAACTGCTCGGCGCACTGGTCGCCACATCTGTCCAGTTCGGCACGCTCGGTTTCGCGTTTGCCGATACCACCATTCTCAACGTGTCCTACGATCCGACACGCGAGCTCTACAAGGCCTATGACGAAGCTTTTGTCGCCCATTGGAAGGCCGAGACCGGAGAGACCGTCACCGTCCAGCAGTCGCATGGCGGATCGGGCGCCCAGGCCCGCGCCGTGATCGATGGCCTCGACGCCGATGTGGTGACGCTGGCACTTGAAGGCGACATCAACGCCATCGTCTCGAAGGCGAAGAAGATCAATCCGGACTGGCGCACCAAATTCGAAAACAATTCAGCGCCTTACACCTCGACCATCATCTTCCTCGTCCGCAAGGGCAATCCCAAAGGCATTCACGACTGGAGCGACCTCGTCAAGGACGGTGTCCAGGTGATTACGCCCAATCCCAAAACCTCCGGCGGCGCGCGCTGGAACTATCTCGCCGCCTGGGCCTACGCCAACGCCAATGACGGCGGCGACGAGGCCAAGACCAAGGAATTCGTCGGCAAGCTCTATGCCAATGCTCCGGTGCTCGACACCGGCGCGCGCGGCTCGACCGTGACCTTCGCGCAAAAGGGTCTTGGCGATGTGCTTATCGCCTGGGAAAACGAGGCCTATCTGGCGCTCGACGAGTTCGGTGCCGATAATTTCGACATCGTCTACCCGCCGACCTCCATCCTGGCAGAACCGCCGGTGGCGGTGGTCGACGCCAATGTCGATGCCAAGGGCACGCGCAAGGTCGCCGAAGCCTATCTGAGCTGGCTCTATTCCAAAGAAGCGCAGACGATCATCGCCAAGAACCATTATCGTCCTGCCAAGCCCGATCTGGTGCCGGCCGAGGACCTCGCCAAGCTGCCGCCGATCAAGCTCGTAACCATCGACGATCCACAGTTTGGTGGCTGGAAAAAAGCACAGCCTTATCATTTCGGCGATGGTGGTATATTCGACCAGATCTACAAGCCCCAGTAAGCAGTCGATATTCAGGACGACATGACCACAGCACCCGCCCAGGCGGGGTGGCGATTCAGGCAGCCGAGCGTCATTCCGGGTTTCGGATTGACGCTCGGCTTCTCGCTTGCCTACCTCACCCTCATCATTCTCATCCCGCTATCCGGGCTGCTCTGGCGCTCGGCCGCCCTTGGCTGGCCTGAATTCTGGGCGATCGCCACCGATCGCCGCACCATCAATGCGCTGAGAATCAGCTTCGGCACCGCCTTCGTCGCGGCTGCGGTCAACGTCGTCTTCGGCACGCTGGTCGCATGGGTGCTGGTGCGCTACCGTTTCCCCGGCCGCCGCATCGTCGATGCCATGGTCGACCTGCCCTTCGCCCTGCCGACGGCTGTGGCCGGCATCGCGCTGACCACGCTCTACGCGCCGAACGGCTGGATCGGCAAATTGCTGATGCCGCTCGGCATCAAGGTCGCCTATACGCCGCTCGGTATCGTCATCGCGCTGATCTTCATCGGCCTGCCCTTCGTCGTGCGCACCGTGCAGCCGATCATGGAGGAGATCGACAAGGAAGTGGAGGAAGCCGCCGCCACGCTGGGCGCCAATCGCTTCCAGATCATCACCCGCATCCTGTTTCCGGGCTTGGCGCCGGCCATCGTCACCGGCTTCGCCCTCGCCTTCGCGCGTGGCGTCGGCGAATACGGCTCGGTCATCTTCATCGCCGGCAACTTGCCCTACAAATCAGAAATCGCACCCCTGCTGATCGTCATTCGGTTGGAGGAATACAATTATCCGGCGGCGACAGCGATCGCGGCGATCATGCTCGCTCTGTCGTTCATCATGCTTTTGGTCGTCAATCTCGCACAGTCATGGAGCCGCAAGCGCTATGGCTGACCCGGAGATCAAATCCTACGAACCGCATCATGAAAGCCAGTCGGCGGCGGTCACTGAAAGCCGCCCTGCGCGCCTTGCTCTGATGGCCGTCGCCTTCGCCTTCCTCGGCATTTTCCTGCTCTTGCCGCTGATCATCGTCTTCAACGAAGCCTTCGCCAAGGGCATCGGTGCCTACACCGAAGCGCTGGGCAGTGCCGACACGCGCTCGGCGATCCGGCTGACGCTGCTGGTGGCGGCGATCTCGGTGCCGCTCAACATCGTCTTCGGCATCTCCGCCGCCTGGGCGATCGCCAAGTTCGAGTTCAAGGGCAAGGCCTTCCTGACCACGCTGATCGACCTCCCCTTCTCGGTCTCGCCGGTCATATCGGGCCTCGTCTATGTGCTTCTGTTCGGCGCCCAGGGGCTGCTCGGCACCTGGCTGAAAGCGCATGGCATCGTCATCCTGTTTGCCGTGCCGGGCATCGTGCTGGCCACAATCTTCGTCACCTTCCCCTTCGTCGCCCGCGAGTTGATCCCGCTGATGCAGGAACAAGGCAATGGCGACGAGGAGGCAGCGCTTTCGCTCGGCGCCAATGGCTGGCAGACCTTCTGGTACGTGACCTTGCCCAACGTCAAATGGGGGCTGCTCTACGGCGTGCTCCTGTGCAATGCGCGTGCCATGGGCGAGTTCGGCGCGGTATCGGTGGTGTCGGGCCACATACGCGGCCTGACCAACACCATGCCGCTGCATGTCGAAATCCTCTACAACGAGTACAACGCCGTCGGTGCCTTCGCCGTCGCTTCATTGCTTGCGGGCCTGGCGCTCGTCACGCTGGTCTTGAAAACACTTCTCGAGATGCGCTACGGCGCCGAGATCGCCGCGACACGCGGGCACTGACAAAGGGACCACTATGGAAGTTCGCGTTGCCAACGTGCGCAAGGAGTTTGACCGGTTTCCGGCGCTTCACGACGTGTCGCTCGACATCAAGTCGGGCGAACTGATCGCGTTGCTGGGACCGTCCGGTTCCGGCAAGACGACGCTGCTCAGGCTGATCGCCGGGCTGGAGCGGCCGACACGGGGAAAGATATTCTTCGGCGACGAGGACGCCTCGCACAAATCCATCCAGGAGCGCAATGTCGGCTTTGTCTTCCAGCACTATGCGCTGTTCCGGCACATGACGGTGGCGGACAATATCGGCTTCGGCCTGAAGGTCCGGCACGGACCGTCGCGCCCGCCGGCGCAGGAGATCCGCCGTCGCGCCTCCGAGCTTCTGGACCTCGTCCAGCTTTCAGGGCTCGAAAAGCGCTATCCGGCGCAGCTCTCCGGCGGCCAGAGGCAGCGCGTGGCGCTGGCGCGCGCCATGGCGATCGAGCCCAAGGTGCTGCTGCTCGACGAGCCGTTCGGCGCGCTTGACGCGCAAGTGCGCCGGGAATTGCGCCGCTGGCTGCGCGAAATCCATGACGCCACCGGCCACACCACCGTCTTCGTCACCCACGACCAGGAAGAGGCGCTGGAGCTTGCCGACCGCGTCGTCGTGATGAGCCAGGGCCGCATCGAGCAGGTCGGCACCGCCGACGATATCTACGACACGCCGAACTCGCCCTTCGTCTACGGCTTCATCGGTGAATCGAGCTCGCTTCCCGTCAAGGTCGAGAATGGCGAAATCTGGCTCGCCGACCGTCCGATCGGGCTTGCCGCGCCCAACGAGCCCTCGGGCGATGCGACGCTCTACTTCCGCCCGCACGATGTCGAATTGCTGGACGGCTGCAGCGGCTGCATCGCCGGCACGGTCGCCGCCAGCCGGCGCGTCGCCGGCACGCGCCGGGTCGAGCTTGAGATCGGCGGAGAGCGCCAGCGGGTCGAAATCGAACTGCCGGTCGATCACCCCGCGGCGCAGAAAAGCCGGGTGGCGTTCCGCCCCGGACGCTGGAAGCTTTTTCCGGCGGCTTGATCCTCTGGTCAATGGCTACGCCAGCCAGTTCTCGACCTTCAGGCCCCTGATCCGGTTGAACTCTCCCGTGTTGGCGGTCACCAGCGTGGTGCCCAATGCACAGGCATGAGCGGCGATAAAAAGATCGTTGTGGCCAATGGTCTGGCCCGCGGCTTCAAGCTCGGCGCGAAGTCCGCCATACTCGGCATCCACCGGCACATCGAGCGGCAAGACAGGAATCTCGGCCAGCAAGTCTTCAACCTTCTTGAGCAGCTTGGCCGATCCCTTCTTGGCGCAGCCATATCGCAATTCCGAGGCGACCACGATGCTGGTGCAAACGGCGTCATCTCCCTCGCGCGACATTGCCCTCGCGGCCTTGCCAGCCGGGTTTCGGATCATGTCGCTGATAATGTTCGTATCCAGCATGAACCGCATCTAGAAAATGTCCTCGGATTTGACTGGCGTGTCGTAGATCTCGGGGAAGTCGTCTTCAGGATCGAGCGGCGGCTCTTTCGCCCACTGGGCGAGCAACGCGGTGAGGCCAGGTTTGCGAACCGGCTCGATGACAAGACGATCGCCTTCCCGGCTGATCAGGACTTTTTCGCCGGGAAGCTCGAACTCGACAGGAATGCGCACCGCCTGGCTGCGGTTGTTGCGAAACAGCTTCGCCTCCTTGGGCGGCGTTGTTGAATGTCGGCTCTGGGGCATGTTGCAGCTCTTTTGTATATGCCTTTTGTATATGCCATGCAGCGCCACAAAACAAGGCGCAGAAAAACTCCGACGAAGGTAGCATTCTCCTGGAACAGAATTCCAACATTCATCGACTTAGGCGACATATTTTTCTACGATGAGGCGACGAACCTACGGCGCATGCCTCGTCGCACACCACGCACCCCGGCTATGGTCCCACCATAAATTGCATCGGAGCCTGTTTTCATGAGACGATTTTTCCTCGGGCTTGCCACCGTCGCAGGCCTGTTCCTTGCATCCTCCCAAGCCTGGTCGGCCGACAAACTGCTCAATGCGTCCTATGACGTCGGCCGCGAACTGTTCGTGCAGGTGAACAAGGCCTTCATCGCGCAGCATCCGGGCGTCACGGTCGATCAGTCGCATGCCGGCACTTCGGCGCAGGCGCGTGCCATCGCCGAGGGCCTTGGCGCCGATGTCGTTACCTTCAACCAGGTCACCGACATCGACTTCCTGGTCAAGAAGGACCTCGTCTCGGCCGACTGGCAAAAGGATTTTCCCGACAACGCCTCGCCCTTCTATTCGCTGCCGTCCTTCCTTGTCCGCGCGGGCAATCCCAAGCATATCAAGGACTGGAACGATCTCGTGCGCGACGACGTGCAGGTGATTTTCCCCAATCCGAAAACCTCCGGCAATGCGCGCTACACCTATCTGGCGGCTACCGCCTACGCCAAGGAAGCCTTCAAGGGCGACGAGGCCAAGGTGAAGGAGTTCATCACCAAGCTGTTCAACAACGTGCCGATCTTCGACACCGGCGGCCGCGCCGCGACCACCACCTTCGTGCAGCGCGAGATCGGTGATGTGCTGATCACCTTCGAGTCGGAGACGCGCGGCATCCGCAAGGAGTATGGCGACGGCAAGTTCGAGCAGGTCACTCCGACGGTCAGCCTGCTGGCCGAATTCCCCGTCGCGATCGTCGACAAGGTTGCCGACGAGCACGGCACGCGCGATCTGGCCAAGACCTATCTCGACTTCCTCTACACGCCGGAGGGCCAGGACATCGCCGCCCGCAACGGCCTCAGAGCCCGCGACGCCGCTGTGGCGACGAAATACAAGGCCGATTTCCCCGATATCCGGCTGCTGACGGTGGAAGACGTCTTCGGCGGCTGGGACAAAGTGCAGAAAGAGCATTTCGCCGCTGGCGGCCTGCTCGACCAGACCTACGGCAGCCGCTGAAGGCCGCGATATCTGCGCAGTTGACGGAAAAGCCGGCGCCCTGCCGGCTTTTTTCGTTTTGAACGCCGAAAACCTGGTTATCAGCGGAATATCCGCCTTCTCAGTGCAAAACGTTACAAAGAATCAACGCGTTTGTGCCTAACTGCAATCCGGCGGCTTGTTTTCGCGAAACATCATCGCGCGGCGAAAACGTCATTATTTGCACACAAACAGTCGCCAGATGCGAGTGGTTGGGGCTTCAATGGGTTGATCTGGGCATGCTGACGAAAAAAGGCAAATACGGCCTCAAGGCCCTCGTGCATCTGTCTGGCCTGCCGGCCGGCCAATTGGCCTTCGTCAATGACATCGCGGTGGCCAACAACATCCCGAAGAAATTCCTCGATGCCATTCTGGGCGAGTTGCGCAATGCCGGCTTCGTCCAGAGCCGCAAGGGCAAAGAAGGCGGCTATCGCCTCGCCCGGCCGGCCTCCGAAATCAAGATCGGCCATGTCGTGCGCGTGCTTGATGGGCCGCTGGCGCCGATCCCTTGCGCCAGCCGCACGCAGTATCAGCGCTGCGAGGATTGCGACGAGGCGACCTGCCAGGTCCGCCACATGATGCTGGAGGTGCGGCAGGCGATCGCCGAAGTGCTGGACAATCGCAGCCTTGCCGCCATGCGCGACGCCGACAATGACGATTTCCCCGTTGAGCTGACGTCGCAGATATAACCACCCACTGCAAGCTGACCGCGCTCAGACAGATGAAGGAGGGAGTTCTCCAAATCCCGGGTTGCGAACACCTGAAATCACAGGAGAACCCCATACAGTTTGGCCTACCCGTTCACATTTGACGCAGCCTCGAATACAGCGCGTGCGGACGTCGTACCCGCTACGTGCTCCGTACCCGCCACACCGAGGTCCATCCATCCTGCATTCACGGCCTCGTACATTTCTTCGGCAGGTCCGCTGTGGCCCTTCGGGATGCCGAATTGTTCGAGCGCTTCCGCCCACCCTGCACGCGGGATTGCAAAGGCTTTCACGTCGAGATTCAGGACTTCGCCCAATTGCTCGGCGACGTCGTCCGCGCTGACCATCGAACCAAGCTCGACGATGCGCTGCCCTGACCACGTTGGCCCGGTCAAAAGCGTCGCGAATTCCGCGCCGATGTCGTTCGTCGCGACCATTGTCGATTTCCGATTTGTCGGATTGTAGAAAGCCGGCAGCGTTCCGCCCTGCGCGACCTGCAGCCCGAAAAGAAAATTCTCAAAGAATCCGCCTGCGCGCACAAAAGCAACTGGCGATGTCAGGTCGCGAAAACCTTGCTCCAGAAGGGACAAGGCCGCGATCACCCCGTGCCCGCTGGTTCTGTTCGCGCCCATCGACGAAAGCGCAACCACTCGCGGCGGCGCTGCCTTGGTGAGCGCCTCGACATAGCTTGCAATCACGCTCTTTGCTTCCTTGTAATCGGGCGAAGGCGCCCAAACAGGAGGCAGCATGACGAACGCGCCTTCGACGCCTTCGAGCGCCCGCTCGATGGCTGCCGAATCATTCCAATCGCCGTCAACCAGCTCCACGCCCCGGTTCGCCCAGCTCAACGCCTTCTCGCGGTCGCGGACCAGCGCGCGCACCTTTTTGCCTTGCGCTAGCAAATGCCTTGCCGTCGCGCCGCCCACGTTTCCGGTGATTCCCATTACTAAGAACATGTGTTTTCTCCTGATGTTGAGGGACAGAACTGCCCCAGTTGGTTCAATGGATGAGCGGCAGAATGGCCCGGATACGGGGATCGCGCAGATAGAGGCCGCCCCAGATCATCGCGCCCAGAAGCAGGGAAATGATTTCCGGCGGCGATCCCAACTCACCGATGCGGAGATGGGCGCAGATGGCACCTCCCAAAAAGCCCGTCACCAGGATCGCGCCGAGGACGGCGGTGACCGGGATGGCGTAGAGGATGGCGCAGGCGAGGATGATCGGACCCACGACGCGCGTCAGGTCCATCGCGAACCCGGTTTCCTGCAACATGCTCGCGATCCGTGCCGGCGCGAAAAGCTGAACAGTGCCGTCTGCCATTAAAGCGATAACGACAAACGCGCTCATTATCCGGCCGGCCCACAGGGCGCGATGCAAGGTCATAGTTTCAGGTGTCTGATGCGGGTTCACAGTTTCGGACACTTGTCATTCTCCGATGGGAGATCCCATATTCGAAGCTTACTGTGCCCCTCAGGTGTGATAAACACCGAGGAAATGAACCGACTGTTCTCTTTTTGGGGAACAATACCGGGGCACGAAAATGCAAAATCTCGAACCCATCCTCATTTTCATAACGGTAGCGGAAATGGGGAGCTTCACCCGCGCAGCCGACAGCCTGGGCATCCACAAGGGGAGAGCCTCAACGGCGGTCCGGAAGCTGGAAGAAGATCTCGGTGTCAGGCTCCTGCACCGGACGACGCGCAACGTGCGGTTGACGGAAGACGGACGCGCATTTCATGCCCGTGCCCGCGATCTGCTCGCTGAAGTCGATGATCTGCACTCGATGTTTGCAGGCGATCGCGTGGCACTTCGCGGGCGTTTGCGGGTCGACCTTCCGACCGAAGTGGCGCGCACAACGATCGTGCCGGCGTTGCCGGATTTCATGGCGGCGCACCCCCAATTGGAGCTGGAGGTGTCGAGTACGGACCGGCAAGTCGATCTGGTTCAAGAGGGGTTCGATTGTGTATTGCGGCTTGGACCCATTCGCGACGAGACGCTGATCGCCCGCCCGTTGGGCCTGTTGCGCATGGCCAACGCTGCCAGTCCCGCCTATCTGGCGCGCCATGGCGTCCCTCGGTCGCTGGATGATCTCCAGCGTCAGGAACATAGGACAATTCACTTTTCGACGGTGCTGGGCGCGAGACCCTATGGATGGGAATATCCGGACGGCGACAGCTACGCGACGCTTCAGTTGCCAGGTGCGCTGCACGTCAACAGCGCGCAGACCTACGAAGCCGCCGCCCTCGCCGGCCTTGGTGTGATTCAGGCGCCACTTTTGGGCATTGGCCGATACTTGGAGAGTGGAGCGCTTGTCGAAATCATACCCGATTTTCGTCGACGGGCGCTCGCCGTATCCCTCGTCATTGCACATCGGAGCAATCTGTCGCGCCGAGTCCGCGCGTTCATGAAATGGATCGAAGATGTGCTGACGCCGTATATGGAATAGCGACTGCCGGTCAGCGATCAGCGATCCGGCGTCGCGGGCGCCAGCTCGCGCTGCACGAAAGAGCTGATAATCCTCTTGTGTCGGATGCCGATGACGTAAGCAACGCGCCTGGCCCAGATATAGGGCAACCGGAATTTGCAGAAATCTTGAGCGCGGACACGACCTTGCACGTCCCAAGCCGACGCAGTAAAGCGGGGGTCGAAGAACGGGCTGGACCGATGAGGCTGTGGTGGTTCGCAAAATCCCGCAAGGCCGCCCGCAAGCTGCCATCGGCAGCCAGTTTCCGCACTGAAATCATCGCCGACGTCTTCGTCCCGGAACGGGCGGAGGACGTGCGCTTCTTCAGCCGCAAGCTGGTTCACCCCGGCCGGCTTCGCCGCTTTTCCAACAAGGACCTTCGCGAAAGCCTGCTCTCCGTCTTCTACCTCATCGTGGCAGCGACCGTGCCGGTGCGCTGGTGGGCGCCGATCTGCGGCCGCGTATCGAGGTTTCGCCTGAAGCGCCATATGCGCAAGGAATTCCCGGCCTACGCGGCCGCGACACACGCGGTGCTTGGCGGTGGCATCGATACACGCAAGCTGTTCGAGGGGATTGCTGGCGGCGCGCCACCGCCGCCGCCTGCAACTTGCCGCACATCTGGTGGCTGGCCGCTGGTCGCCGACGATCCGGCTGGAGGGACTGGAGGGGCTGCGGTCGGCCTTGCAGCGCGGCCACGGCGCCATCCTCTGGTGCGATCAATTCACCGCCCAGACCATCATCGGCAAGCGCGCGCTATACGAGGCCGGTGTCGAGGCACATCAGGTGAGCGTCAACACCCACGGTATTTCCGAAAGCGCGTTCGGCCTGAGTTTCCTCAACCCGCCGCTGATCGATGTCGAAAACCGGTTCCTGAAAAGCCGGGTCGTCTTTGATCGCGACGACG
This sequence comes from Mesorhizobium sp. M7A.F.Ca.MR.148.00.0.0, assembly GCF_003997735.1. Taxonomy (NCBI): domain Bacteria; kingdom Pseudomonadati; phylum Pseudomonadota; class Alphaproteobacteria; order Hyphomicrobiales; family Phyllobacteriaceae; genus Mesorhizobium; species Mesorhizobium sp. M7A.F.Ca.MR.148.00.0.0. The sequence goes on from NZ_RZTB01000045.1 coordinate 39,975, forward strand.
CCTATCAGGTCACCATCCGCATCCAGAAGATCCTGAAGCAGAATGGCGTGGTGACGATGACCAACACCGTCCATGCCGGCACGATTTTCACCGAGGCAGCCATGGGCGAAAGCGGCTGGACGCATCTCGCCTCGGCGCCGGCGAATTTTGCCGCCAGGGGCCGAACCGCCCTGTTTGCCATGTCGACCTTCGAAGTGGTTCCCTTCATCGAGTACCAGGCCGTGCTCAGCCCCGAGTTGACGCCGGAGGCGTCTGTCACCCCGGCAAAGGACACCGCCAGGGATGGCGCCAAGAACATGGCTGTGCAGGCGCACTACATCCTGCTCAAGCGCGACCGCTTGCTGGAGGCGCTGAGGCTCTACCCCGAGCAGATGCTGACGTGGTCCCGCCGGCAGCGGCTGACCGAGGCGCCGGACAGCACCGGCATCGGAATGGATGAAGGCTCATGACCGGCGTATCAGGCGGACCGCGCCGGCGACGAGCTCACCGACCGGACGTGAGGCATCGAGTGTCAAGGCGCGCTCTTCCGCAACCGGCGGCTCGAGGATGGCGAACTGGCTGTCGACCAGGCTTGCCGGCATGAAATGGCCCTTGCGATTACCGACACGCTGCCTGGCCGTGGCAGGGTCGATCTCCAGATAGAGGAAGACGATTTCCGGGCAGAAGCTGCTCAGCCGGTCGCGGTAGCTGCGCTTCAGTGCCGAGCAGGCGGCAATCACGCCCTGTCCGCTGCCCACCGACTCCGCGATGCGCTCGCCGATCGCGTTGAGCCAGCCTTCGCGCAGTTGATCGGTAAGCGGTTCGCCGCTTGCCATGCGTGCGACGTTTTCCGGCGGATGCAGCCTGTCGCCCTCGATAAAGGCAACGCCCAGAGCGGCGGCAAGCCCGATGCCCACCGCCGACTTGCCGCAGCCGGCGACGCCCATAACCACGATGGCCGGCACCGAGCCGGGGGCGCTCGTCGGCGCCTGTGCTGCCGCTCCGTCCACGGTCAGCGGCTTGCCGGCGCGCGGCCGTAGAGCAGCAGCATGGCGACAATGACGACGCCATAGATGATCTGCCGCCCCGCCTCCGGCATCTGCATGACGGAGAGGATGGACTGCAGCAGCGTGATGAGGATGACACCGGCGACCGTGCCGAGATAGGAGCCGCGCCCGCCCAGGATCGAGGTGCCGCCAAGCACCACTGCGGCGATCGACGGCAGCAGATAAGCGTCGCCCATCGACTGCGCCGCCTTGGAGGCATAGCCGGCGAGCAATACGCCGCCGAAAGCCGAGAGCCCGCCGGAGACGGCGAAGGCGATCATCACCACGCGCCGCGTATCGATGCCGGAGAGATACGCCGCGCGTTCGCGGTTGCCGATGCCGTAGACGGTGCGGCCGAAGCTGGTACGGGTCAGCACGAACACCATCGCGGCTCCGATCAGCGCCCAGATGATAACCGCGTTGGGCACGCCCGGAATGGCGAAGCCGGTCGCCAGGTAGCGCATCGCGCCCGTTGCCGAATCCTGCGGCGAGAAGCCGCCGGTGTAGACCACCATCAGCCCTTGCGCGACAGCGTTGGTGGCCAATGTGATGATCATCGAGGGGATGCGCAGATAGGCGACGCCGATGCCGTTGACGACGCCGATCAGCATGCCGCAGAAAATACCGAACGGAATGGCCAGCGCCACGCCGACCGGGCCGTACGCCGCCGCAGCGCAGGCCATCATGGCGCCCGCTGCCACCGCCCATGGCACCGACAGGTCGATCTGACCGAGCAGGATGACCAGCATCATGCCGGTTGCGATGACGCCGAGGAACGAAGCCACCTTGAGCTGCTGCAGAAGATATTCAGGCGACAGGAAGCTTCTGGAATAGAGGCTGCCCAGGAACAGCAAGAGAACGATGCAGGCAAAGGCCGTCAGCACCGCCGGATCGGCACGGCGGATGAATCTGGGCATGCGGCCGGCAATACCGCCAAGCGTCGTTTCGCTCACAGGAACCACTCCAGCCGGTTACGGACCCGAAAAAGGACGAAGGCGCCGAGGCTGACGGCGACCAGCAGGATAACGCCCTGGAACAGCGGCTGCCAGAGCGGATCGAAATCGAAGACGAACAACAGGTCGCCGATGGTGCGGAAGGCCAGCGCGCCGAAGATGGCGCCGATGGCGCTGCCCTTGCCGCCGAACAGCGAAACGCCGCCGAGCACCACGGCTGCGATCGAAAACAGCGTGTAGGAGTTGCCGCTGGCATAGGCCGCCTCACCCGTATAGGTGAAGAAGGTCAGGAACAGCCCGCCGATCGCCGCCAGCAGGCCGGCCAGCGTGTAGGCAGCGAACTTGCCGCGCCGGATCGGCACGCCGGACATGTAGGCCGCCGTCTCCGATGAGCCGGCCGCGTAGGCCGCGCGGCCGAGCACCGAGCGGCTGAACGGCACCCAGATCACCAGCACGATGGCCAGCAGGACGACCAGGCTCGCCGGCACCACGCCGAACACACGGCCGGTCAGCGCATCGGCCAGATCCTCATTGACCGAGCCGCCCGGAAATGGCCGCAGCAAAAGGCCGATGCCGTAATAGACGGCGCCTGTGGCAATGGTGGCGACGATCGGCTGTAATCGGCCATAGATGACGATGGCGCCGTTGATCGCACCGCACAACAGCCCCACCGCCAGCACGGCGATGACACCGAGCGTCGTCTGCATCGGCGTGCCGACCACCAGCCAGGAGGCGAGGCAGTTGGTGAGCAGGAAGATCATACCGACGGACAAGTCGATGCCGGCGGTGATCACCACCAGCGTCTGCGCCATGGCGACAAAGGCGAGCAGCACGCCTTTGTTCGAGGCTGTCTGTACCACATTGGCGGTGAAGCCCGCCGGATGGTTCGAGGTGTAGATGACGAACATGACGATGAAGATGCCGAGCGCCAGCAGAGTTCCGCGCTGCTCGGCCAGCCAGTAACGCCAATCCTTCATGCGCTTGCTCCCAAACCCACCGGGCTGTCCTCGCCATGGATGTTAAGCGCGCTTGATATCAGCGCCCGCTCGGTGATCTCGGCACCGACCAGCTCGCGCTTGACCGCCCCGTCATAGAGCACCAGCACGCGATCGCAGCAGCCGATCAGCTCGTCATAGTCGGTCGAGTAGAACAGGATCGCAGCACCCGCGTCGGCCAGTTTGCGCATCAGCTGGTACAGCTCCTGCTTGGTGCCGACGTCGATGCCGCGCGTCGGATCGTTGAGCAGGATGATGCGTGGCTGGCGCATCAGCCATTTGGCGATGACCACTTTCTGCTGGTTGCCGCCCGAAAGCGCGCCGACCGGAATGTCGAGGCCCGCCGTCTTGATCGCCAGGAGGCCGACCATGTCGTCGATCAGCCGCTGCTCGGCGGCACGGTCGATGATGCCGGCTTTCGACAGCCGGTCGAGCGCCGCGAAGGACAGGTTCTCGCGCACCGTCATCGGCAGCATCAGACCTTCCGTCTTGCGGTCCTCGGGAATGAGCGCCATGCCGATGCCGTCGTCGCGCGCAACGGATGGACTGGTAATTGACACCGGCTTGCCGTCGATCAGGATCTGGCCGCCGAGGCCGCGCAGCACGCCGAAGAAGGCGAGCAGCAATTCGCGCTGGCCCTGGCCGTCGAGGCCGCCAAGGCCGACCACCTCACCCGCCCTGACGGTCAGCGAGATGTCGTGCAGCCGGTCGGCCCATGAGAGCTTGCGGCCCTCAAGCCTGGGGGCCGCGGCGGCAGGCACGGCCGCCGGCTTGGGCGGAAAGATATGGCTGTATTCGCGGCCGATCATCAGTTCGACCACCTCATTGTCGCTCTTCGAGCCGGCTGGATAGCTGGCGACATTGCGGCCGTTGCGGAACACCGTGCACTGATCCGCCAGTTCGGAGATCTCGTTCATGCGGTGCGAGATGTAAAGCAGCGCCAGCCCTTCCGAGCGCAGCCGCTTGAGCACCGCGAAGATCTTCGAGACATCCGCCGCGGTCAGCGCGGAGGTCGCTTCGTCGAGGATGAGGATGCGCGGCTTGCGTGCCAATGCCTTGGCGATCTCGACCATCTGCCGGCGCGACAATGGCAGGTCCTTGACCAGCGCCAGCGGGTGGATGTCAGCGGCGCCGGCGCGAGCAAGTGCTTCTTCGGCGATGCGGCGCTGCGCCTTGCGGTCGATCATGCCGAAGCGTTTGGGCGGGTCGGAAATGACGATGTTGTCGGCAACGCTGAGCTCGGGGACCAGCGACAGTTCCTGGAAGATGCAGACGATGCCGGCCTTGTTGGCGGCCCCCGGAGAAGCGAAGGTCGCCTCGCGCCCGTCCAGCGTCATGCGGCCCTCATCGGGCGCCACGACACCTGCCATGACCTTGATCAGCGTCGACTTGCCGGCGCCGTTTTCACCGAGAATGGCGTGGATGCTGCCGGCTTCGACGACAAGCTCGGCCTTCTCCAGCGCGCGTACACCGCCATAGCGCTTGGATATGCCTTCCATACGAAAGAGCGGAGCCGCACCGTCCATCGGCCCTCCCAGGGCGATTGTGGAATTGAGACAAGCGCCGCGGCTCAAGCCGCGGCGCCAGGTGACAGCCAGCGATGATTTACTGGTTTTCCTTGGTCTGACCCATGATTTCCTGGGCGCTGAAATTGATGCCGCAGGTCGGGAAGGAATTGCCGACGAAGAAATTATCGGATTCCTTGGGGAAGTAATCCGTGCCTTCCTTCAAGTTCGGGTCTTCGGCGATCGCCAGCGGCAGCTTCACCTCTTGTGGCACCACCTCGCCTTCGAGTGCGGCGATCGCGGTCTTGATGGCGACGGCGACCTGAGCCGGACCCGAGCCCGCGGACGAGCACTTCAGCCCGTCGGCCGAATGCGCGGCGCAGAACTTGCGGAAGCCGTTCTCGGTCTCGCCGCCAAACGGCACGAACGGATGCTTGGCGTCGATCATCGCCTGCACGATGCCGGTATCGCCGCCCTGGCCGGTGATGCCGTCGAACGGACCGTTGGTGGCGATCGCATCGGCGGTCACTTTCTGTGCCACGCCGTCATCCCATTTGCCGGCGACTTCGGTGACGTCCCACTTCTTGCCGGACGCAGCGAAGACCTCGTGGATGCCGTTGTGGCGGTCGGTGTCGACGGAGGTGCCGGCGACGCCGCGCACTTCCAGGATCTTGCCGCCATTCGGTATCTTGGCGACCAGCCACTTGGCCCACAATTCGCCAAGGCCCTTCTGATCGACATTGACGTTGATGGCATCCTTGGTGTCGAGGATGTTGTCGAAGGCGACCAGAACGATGCCGGCTTCCTTGGCGCGCTTGATGACCGGACCGAAGGCCGTCGGGTTCTGGGCGTCGGTGACGATGGCGTCATAGCCGGAATCGATGAAATTGTTGATCGCCGAGATCTGCGCCGGCACGTCCTCGCCCGTCGAGACGACCTTGAATTCCTTGATCTTGGCTTTGACTTCAGGTTGTGCGGCGTAGGCCTTGGCCGTCTGCACCATCTGGATGCGCCAGGTGTTGGCGATATAGCCATTGGCGAAGGCGATGCGGAACGGCCCTTCCTTCTTGGGATATTTGAAAAATTTGGTCTCCGCGCTCCACGGCGCGAAACAGTCCGCCTGAGCGGCAGGACCCGATACGAGTTCGGGTCCGGC
>NZ_RZTB01000460.1:0-337 GCF_003997735.1 Mesorhizobium sp. M7A.F.Ca.MR.148.00.0.0
ACAGCCACCATGTGCATGGCGGCGGGGCTGACTTTTATGCCGCGGTTGATCGGATTGGCCTAGAGGGCATGGTGTCGAAGCGGGAAGAGAGCAGCTATCGGTCAGGCGACACCGAAGCCTGGGTGAAAACGAAATGCTATGAGGAAGTCGACTTTGAAGTTGCAGGCGTGCAGCGAACGCCCGGTTCGGCTCCACTCGCCTTGATGGCAACCCGCGATGCGGAACGCCGCTACGTCGGCTCGGCAAACATCGCCCTGACCAAAGCCATGCGGGAACGCCTCTATGCCAAGGTGCAAGAGGGGAAAGGCTCGCCACCGAGGGGCGCCGACAAGCCCGA
>NZ_RZTB01000461.1:0-335 GCF_003997735.1 Mesorhizobium sp. M7A.F.Ca.MR.148.00.0.0
GGGGCCGAGCTACGATCCCGCCACCGATACGCTCTACTGGTTCGACATCGTCAACGGTCAGCTTCTGCAAAAGCAGCTGTCCGGCGGCGCGGCCACCGTCCATGAGCTCGGCCAAATGGCGAGCGCCATCGCAATCATCGACGACAAGCGCCAGCTTATCGCCGCCGAAACCGGCCTTTATGTCCGTGATGTCGCGACCGGCAAATTGACGCTGCACACGCCTGTCGAGGCCGACAATCCGGTCACGCGCTCCAACGACTCCCGGGTCCATCCCTGCGGCGCCTTGTGGATGGGTACCATGGGCAAGGGTGAGGAAAAAGGCGCGGGTTCTATCT
>NZ_RZTB01000462.1:0-334 GCF_003997735.1 Mesorhizobium sp. M7A.F.Ca.MR.148.00.0.0
TGCGCGGCGAGGACGGCGCCAGCGACCATGCGCCGGTGTGGGTGGAATTGAAGTAGGCGACTGCTTTCATTGCGTCGCGCTTGAACGGCTCCCTGCAACGCGCTTAAAGTCTTTTGTCTCGATGCATGTTGCTGTCCCAATCCGGGTTCGCTTTTGGCCGACATGCAATAACCTGTCGGCAAAGTACTCCAACCCAGCCGGATCGCCCGTGAACGCAACCCCCCACGAGATTTGTGAATCGAGGCTCCATGCCTGACTTGGGCGCTGTCTCGATATTTGCCGCCGCCATTGTGGTGCTTGCGGCTGCTGTCATGTCCTGGCTGCTGTGGCGGAA
>NZ_RZTB01000463.1:0-332 GCF_003997735.1 Mesorhizobium sp. M7A.F.Ca.MR.148.00.0.0
TTCTCTCCGGCGGGTTCGAGGGTGCTGCGCGCGCATCTCGGCGACGGGCCAGCGACCAACGGTTGAGGCTACATCTCCGGAGCGAGTGATGCCTCGAAAGATGCAATGCTGTCTCTGGTCCGACGCGCTGGAAGTTTGTGAAGGTCGGCCCGGCAAATCGGTGAACCGGGCGGCTTAGGCTGCCAAAAAGGGTAGATGTCTGCGTTGCCTCGGTAGATCAGCAGGCGGTATCAGAAAGCCAAAGGCACACGCACACCATCGTGGCGCTTCGCAGGAAGTAGATGGGAGTAATCACCAGTGATTTTACCGGAACTTCGCTCAGCAAACACAGC
>NZ_RZTB01000464.1:0-332 GCF_003997735.1 Mesorhizobium sp. M7A.F.Ca.MR.148.00.0.0
TATCGATGCCGGAGAGATTGCCGGCCAGTGACGCGGTGGTGTTTTGCGAGCGCCAGTAGATTGCCTGTTGCGGCTTGTCCGCATCCGGCTTGCCGCCGAAAAACCCTTTCAGGCGCACGTCGCGCACCATTTCGAGCTCATTGATGAAGACGCCGACCAGTTCCGTCACCGCTTCGTTGCCGTCGCGGTAAAGTGGGTTCTGCGGCCCCGGATTGGCCCAAAGCGCTGCAAAGCCGTCCGGCTTGTTCCAGGCGGCGCTGACCTCACCGGCCATGGCTTCGATGTTGCCGGCAACAGCAGTGCCATAGGCGCAGCGGTAGGGATCATCCTTG
>NZ_RZTB01000465.1:0-331 GCF_003997735.1 Mesorhizobium sp. M7A.F.Ca.MR.148.00.0.0
GCCCAGACGGGCTCGTAGGCAAAGAGGATTTCCCCCTTCAGTTGATCGCCGCTCAGCTCTTGCAGCGCGCCCAGAACCTGTGCCGTCAACACCGCCTCGGCGCGGCCTGATTCACGCTCAGCCAACGTCTCGCCGACGCAGATCAGCGGCACGAAACCGTGCCTGACAGCGGCCGCCGTTTTCAGTCCCACAGTCGCATCCGTCTCGCCGAAATGCTCGCGGCGTTCGCTATGGCCGAGTTCGATCACATCCAGCCCGCAGTCTTTCAACATCACCGGCGAAATCTCTCCCGTCCAGGCGCCCGCGTCGGCCCAATGCATGTTCTGGGCGC
>NZ_RZTB01000466.1:0-329 GCF_003997735.1 Mesorhizobium sp. M7A.F.Ca.MR.148.00.0.0
CGGGCTCGGTCATGCCCCATGGCGATTAGCATGGGCGGGTAATGAGGGCTAGCGCGCTGGCGGAGCGACAGGGTTGATAGGGCGCTGGCCCTCATCCGGCGCGCTTCGCGGCCACCTTCTCCCCGCTGAAGGTAGAGGAATGAAGCCGGTGAACGCGCGCCTTTCCTCTACCCCGTCGATCGGGGGAGAGGTGGCGAGCGAAGCTCGACGGAGTGGGGGTCGACCTTGCCCGCGGGGTTTGTGCCTGTCTTGCAGAAGGCGGCGCGTTTGACGAATGGCTTCCCCCACTCCGTCGCTGCTTTGCAGCGCCACCTCTCCCCCCTCCGGAG
>NZ_RZTB01000467.1:0-328 GCF_003997735.1 Mesorhizobium sp. M7A.F.Ca.MR.148.00.0.0
TGCTGGAAGCGGCCAGGACGAATTATGCGGCATCGACCGGGGAACAGCCGTTCCGACTGCTGGTGTTCGGCGGCAGCCAGGGCGCCCAGTTCTTTTCCGATGCCGTGCCGGGAGCCATCGCGCTCCTGTCCAATGCCCAGCGCAAGCGCCTGGTGATCACCCAACAAGCGCGCGCGGATGACGTGGCGCGGGTCAAGGCGGCCTATGCCGCGCTTGGCCTCGCCGTCGAGGTCTCGCCCTTCTTCACCGACATGGCGCAGCGCATGGCGGCCGCGCACCTGGTGATCTCGCGCTCCGGCGCTTCGACCGTCTCGGAGATCGCCGTCAT
>NZ_RZTB01000468.1:0-328 GCF_003997735.1 Mesorhizobium sp. M7A.F.Ca.MR.148.00.0.0
TCCTCGAAGCGATCGAGGCCGAGATCCCGCTGATCATCTGCATCACCGAAGGCATCCCGGTGATGGACATGATCAGGGTCAAGGCCAGGCTCGACCGCTCGACCTCGCGCCTGATCGGGCCGAACTGCCCGGGCGTGCTCACGCCCAACGAATGCAAGATCGGCATCATGCCCGGAAACATCTTCCGCAAGGGCTCGGTCGGCGTTGTTTCGCGGTCGGGAACGCTTACCTATGAGGCAGTGTTTCAGACCACCAATGTCGGACTCGGCCAGACCACCGCCGTCGGTATCGGCGGCGACCCCGTCAAGGGCACCGAGTTCATCGACGT
>NZ_RZTB01000469.1:0-327 GCF_003997735.1 Mesorhizobium sp. M7A.F.Ca.MR.148.00.0.0
GGTCGAACTGCATGCCTTCGACGACTTCGAGTTCGGTCTCGGCGGTCTTGGCTTCCTCAACCGTGATGACGCCTTCGTTGCCGACCTTCTGCATCGCTTCCGCGATCATCTTGCCGACCGACTCGTCGCCATTGGCCGAGATCGTGCCGACCTGGGCGACTTCCTCGGAGGTCTTGATCTTCTTGGCAGCCTTGCCGAGCGCGCCGACGACTTCGGTCACGGCCAGATCGATGCCGCGCTTCAGGTCCATCGGGTTCATGCCGGCGGCAACGGCCTTGTGGCCTTCCTGGACGATCGACTGTGCCAGAACGGTTGCGGTCGTGGTGC
>NZ_RZTB01000046.1:0-45325 GCF_003997735.1 Mesorhizobium sp. M7A.F.Ca.MR.148.00.0.0
CTTCTCCCCGTCACTATACGGGGAGAAGGTGCCGGCAGGCGGATGAGGGGCGGCGCCAACGTTGGCAAGATCAACGAACGACGGGAGAGAGACATGGTCACCGACAGTCTGCTAAAAACCTATGCCGAGTCCGACGCACTCGACCTTGCGGCACTTGTGAAGCGGGGCGACGTTTCACCGGCGGAACTGGTCGAGGCGGCGATCACGCTGGTCGAGCGGCTCAACCCGGCGCTCAATGCGGTCATCCATCGCCTCTACGACATGGCGCGGGCGCAGGCCGAGACGGTCGACACATCAGCGCCCTTCGCCGGCGTGCCGTTCCTGCTCAAGGAGCTGGCCTCGTCCTGGACCGGGGCACCGAACACCAACTCCTCATTCTACCTCAGGGATGTCGTTGCCGATTTCGACACCGAGGTCGTTCGCCGCATGAAGGCGGCCGGGCTGGTGCTGGTCGGCAAGTCGAACGCGCCGGAGAATGGCTGGTCGATCACCACCGAGCCGAAACTCTATGGTGTGACCAAGAACCCATGGAAGGAAGGCATCACCCCCGGCGGCTCGAGCGGCGGCGCTGCCGCGGCCATCGCTTCGCGCATGGTGCCGATCGCCGAGGCCAGCGATGGCGCCGGCTCGATCCGCATCCCGGCCTCCTGCTGCGGTATCGTCGGCCTGAAGCCGTCGCGCGGCCGCGTCAGCCTCGCGCCGTTCGGCGACTATTGGTATGGCGGCGCGTACTTCCTGTGCTGCTCGCGCACCGTGCGCGACACGGCGGCCTATCTCGACGCGGTTGCCGGCGCGCTGCCGGGCGACCCCTATACGCCGCCGGTGCCCGATGGTTCTTGGCTCAGCCTGTCGGCACGGGCGCCAAAGAAGCTGCGCATCGGCTTTTCCGTCACGCCACCCAACGGCACGGCGATCGATGCGGAGGTGAAGGCGGCGGTGCTGGCAACCGTGGCTGCGCTCGAGCGGCTCGGCCACGACGTCGAGGAGCACGATATGCCGCTCGACGCGAACGCTGTGTGGAAGACCTACACCAACATGACCTGCGTGCAGACGGCGGCGACGTTCGACTACCTTGAGACGGTGATCGGCCGGCCGGTGACGCCAGGCGATGTCGAGGCGGTGACTTGGGCAATCATCGAGCGCGGCCGCTCGACCAGCGGCACCAGGCACATCTCCGATGTCGAGCAGCTCAGGCAGGTCGGCCGCGACATCGTCGGCGACCTCGGCGCCTACGATCTCTTCATCACCCCGACCCTGACGCAGCTGCCGCGTCCGTTCGGCTACTACGACATGTCGGAAACCGATATCGACCGCTACAACGCCAAATGGGCGGACTCGGTGTTTGCCTTCCCCTTCAACATCTCCGGCCAGCCGGCGATCTCGCTGCCGCTCGGCTGGTCGAAAGACGGCGTGCCGATCGGCGTGCAACTGGTCGGCCGCTACGGCGACGAGGCAACGGTGCTGGCCGCATCGGCGCAACTGGAGCAGGAGATGCCGTGGAGAGGGAAAAGGCCGGCGGTGAGTGGTTAGGTGCTGGGCACCGCGTGCGGCTTCGAGATTGGCCAAATCGCCCATCGCTTCGTCATCCTCGGGTCTCCGCGACGGAGCTTCGCTCCTGCTCCGCCCGTGGATGACGAAGGTGGGGAGGCTTCGGCCAATCTCCAGCGTGCAGACTCAAAGCCGGCTATCCAATCCTCTCCAGCCGCCTCGGCAGGCGGTTCATCGGCTTGGGCCCGTCCGGTGTGATCAGGAACTGGTCCTCGAGATTGAAGCTGGCGAGGCCGTCTATGTAGAGCGGGATCTCGAAGGCCAGCACCATGCCGGCTTCGATGACGACATCGCTATCGGCGGCGATGAACGGCCATTGCTCCGAGAAGACCGACTGGCCGACGCCATGGCCGAAATGACCGCGGCGGTAGGTGCGCAGCCCTTGCCGCGCTAGGCTGTCGGTGGCGACGCGATGCACGTGGGCGAGCGTGGCTCCCGGAACAAGCGCGGCCAGCCCGTCGTCAAAGGCCCGCTCGGCGATCGCGTGCAGTTCGGCCTGCTCGGCGGATGGCGATCCGAAGGTGAAATTGCGCGACATGTCGGAGGCGTAGCCGCCGACCGTGCAGACCATGTCGCACTTCAGCGGATCGCCAGGCATGGCTTTCGCATCGGTGCTTTTGAGCCGGGCGCCCAGCGTCACATATTCGGCTGTGGCGACCGGATCGGACAGGCCTGACGCGGCCGTGGCGACGCCTTGCCGATAGAGGGCAATGAGATCGCCCTGACGCATGCCGGCCATCGCATCGACCTGCAGCCGCTCCAGCCCAGCTTCCGACAGGATGATGCCTTGCTGGAGCAGATCGATCTCGCGCGGCGACTTGATGGCCCGCAACCTGTCGAGCACGGCCGAGCCGTCGACCATCGTGCAGCCCGGCAGCAGCGCCTGGATGACCGAGAGATCGGCGGCGGGAATAAAATCGAGATCGACGCCGATCCTTGCGCGCTCAAGTCCGAACCCGCTCAGGATCTCCTTCAGTTCGCGGACGGAACGGGCAAGTTCGAATGTTGCCGGCCGGGAAAAGCCAGGCGCCCGGCCAGACGAGGCAAGGCCGGCCTCGACGCGTTGCGCCAGCCCTTGCCCTGCGGTCGAGGCGTCAAGCGTGGCGGTTTCGATCCAGATCGGGTGGCTGCGGATGACGGCATCCGACAGAGCCAGTTGCAGCTGTCCGGCATTGAAATCCGCCACCACGACGCCCATCGGCAGGTCTCGGCCAGCCGGGATGACGACGAAGCCGGCGCCGGCGCGCCGGAACAGTCCCGACGGCCCGATCGAGGCTCCGGTCGAATAGTGGAAGGCCTCAGGCGCGCACAGCACCAGCGCCGCGATGCCGGCGCGGTCCATCAGTTGCGCCGCGCGCTGGCGATCGACAAAGCCTGTCATGGGTTTCTCCACTGTCCGAAGCGGCAACGGAGCATTCCGGGTGCGCACAATCAAGCCGCTGACAGCAGCTACTTGATCGATTCCAGCTTGGCCACGGCGGCGGTGAAGCCGGCCAGCGACACCGGGATGGTGACCGGCTTGCGGGTGACCGATTCCATGCCGATGTTCAGATTGGTCCCGGACTTCATGGCCTTGATGAGATCCGCCGACAGCGGCGTGGCGGCATAGGCGCCGTTCTGGTCGCTGGTCTGGATGGCAATCGTCGTCTTCTGGCCCTGGTCGATCTGGAAGGAGGCGCCGGACGGCAGGAACAGGCCGTGCGGCAGGGCAAGCAGCATGGCGAGGCTGCCATTGCCATTGTCGCGGCGCACGGTCACGGTCAGCACGCGCTGCCCGGTCTTGGCCTCGGTCAGGTTCTGCGACACCTGGCACTGAAGCTCGGTGGTCGCCGAACCGGAGGAGCAGTTCACTGCCCACGGATTGGCATCGGCCGGTTTTGCATTGGTTTCAGCCGGCTTTGGCTGGGCCGGCTTGGCATCTTCGGCAAGGGCTGGGCCGGCGGCCAGACCAAGCCACAGGGCGGCCAGCCCCGCGGCCACGCCAAGTAAATTAGATCGAGCTAAAGTAAGTGCCATGTTGTTTTGCCGGATGCCTTGCATGTTTCCTCGCCGCGCCCGGTATTCTCCCGAGCATGGCTTGATACAACACTCGCGACTGTTCCGAAAGCCGAGCCGGAGGCAAGCAAGCCGGCGAAATTACTGTGACCTTTCGGATACATCGGACAATTTTGCAGGAAGCCCTCAGAAATCGAAGCGCCAGAGACTCGCTATACAATAGAATTCGAGTAAGAGTTTGCACGGGGCGCGTGTAGTCCCCGAAGGACTCGCCAGGGATGGGAACTACCGAGACTTCTCGGCAAGTTGGTGAGATAGCGGCGCGTGGGGAGGATTTCCACGTTCGCGCTGGCTATCGCCGTTCGCAAATCGCCAGGCATCTTTGGAAGACGACGGCGCTGACGACGCTGGCGCTCGGTCTTTCCGGTCTGACCGCCCATGCCGATCCGAACGGCCTGTGGCAGCCGCAGATCCGCGCCATCATTGGCGCCGACAACAATGGCGGCAACGCCGCGCTCGAAGGTTTCATCCCGCTCAAGCAGACGGCTGAATCCGTGCTGTTCCTGGATGTCCGGGCCAAGCACGATTTCAAGGATGGTTCCGGCCAGGATGTCGGCCTCGGCATTCGCCGCATCGTCAACCCTGACCTGATGATCGGCGGCTACGCCTATCTCAACATCGAGAACTACAACTCCACCCAGTTCACCGCCGCCACGCTGGGCGCCGAGGCGATCACGCCACATTTCGATGCGCATGTGAACGTCTATCTGCCGATCAAGGGCGATTCGACGGATCACTCGACCAGTTCGACCCTGTCGATGGTCAGCAACCAGCTGATCGAGCAGATCTCGGTCCTCGACGACCGCGACTACGCGGCGTGGGGCATCGAGGGCGAGATCGGTGCGCAGGTGCCGGTCGCCCTGCCCGACAAGCATTCGCTGCGGCTCGACATCGGCGGCTATCATTTCGAGGATCCGCATGGCGACGACGGCAGCGTCACAGGCGCCAAGGCCGGGTTCGAGTATACGATCGGCGATGTCTTCGGCAGCAACACGGAACTGGTCTTCGCCGGCGAGGTCCGCAACGACAATCGCGACGACACCCAGTTCGCCGGCAGCGTGCGGCTGAACATCCCGTTCAATCCCGGCAGCGGCTCGGCCAATGGGGCCGACAGCGGGCCGGAGCCGGTCTATCCGGTCAGCGAAGGCCTGCGCAAGCGCGTCAACGAACGCGTGCGTGGCGATATCGGGGTCCGCGTCCAGTCGCAGACGCTGACCGGCGGCTCGACGACGCGTGTCGCGATCAACGCCGCCACCAATGCCGCCTTCGGCAAGTTCTATTTCGCCGATGGCGGCCTCGCCGGCGCCGGCACGCTGGCCGACCCGACGACTCTGGACGACGCCGTGACCAAGTCGGGAGCGAACGGCTTTGTCGTCGCGCTTGGCGGCAACGGCAATCTGACGACCGGCGGCGTGACGCTTGCCAATGGACAGACCGTCATCGGCGGCGGCGAAAGCGTCACCGCCAGGCTTTTCGGCGGCGGCACCAGCACCTTCAACCTGGGCGGCAGCGACGGCACGATACACGGCACCAACGTCGCCAACCCGGTCATCACGCTGGGCAACGGCAACACGCTCAACGGCATCACCATCACCGGCGGCGCCGACGGCATTTTCGGCAACAACATCACCGGCGCGACGCTGACCAACGTGACGGTCACCGGTGCGGGCGGCAACGGCGCCGACTTCACCGGCAGCTCGACCGGCATCACCGGCTCCAATTTCACCGCCACCGGCAACGGCCTCGACGGTCTGCATATCGATGGCGACGGCACCTACAATTTCACCGGCACGACGCTGCTGCAGGGTAATCTCGACGACGGTCTCGATATCACCGGCAAGGGCACCTACACCTTCGCTACCGTCGATGCGCAGGACAATACCGACCGCGGCATCACCGTGCAGGGCACGTCGACCGGCGGGACGTTCACAACCACCGGCGGCACCGTATCGGGCAATGGCGGCACCGCCATCTTCATCGATCCGATCACCGCTCATGTGGTGCTGGACTCGATCAGCCAGAGCGGCGGCACGTCGGGTGTCGTGCTCGAGAATGTCGCGGGCAGCTTCACCGTCAACGGTGCGACGACGATCTCCGACACGACCGGACCGGCGATCGCCATTTCGGCTTCGCCGGCGGCGATCCGCTTCGGCGACATCAACATCACCAATCCCGGCGCCGACGGCATCTCGTTTGCCGGCGTCAATGCGGCGGTGGTCGCCGGCAACATCGTCATCTCCGGACTGGGTGTCGGCACCGGCCTCGACTTCTCCGGATCCAAGACCAGTTTCACCGCCCAGTCGCTCAACATAACCGGCACCGGTGCTGCCGGCCCGATCGGCATCGACCTGACCTCGCCGAGCGTCGGCGGCGCGGTGATCACCATCACCGATGGCGGCGTTATCACCAATGTCGATACCGGCGTGCGGCTGGGCATTGCCGGCACGCCGGGCGCCACGGCCAACGCCGAGTTTACCTTCGGCGGCGGTTCCAGCTCCATCTCCGGCATCACCGCCTCGCTCGATGCGCGCGGGCTCAATGAGGGCAGCGGCCACTACGCCTTCGGCACGACGCAGTTTACCGGCCCGCAACTCTACGACCTGCGCAATTACATCTTCGTCGCGGCCGGGGCTTCGGGCGGCGGCACGTCCATCACCGATCTCGCCTCGATCGATTATGCCGACAGCATTACCGCCAGCGACGCCATCATTGTCCTGGTCAACCGTGGGACGATCGACGACGCCACCGGCTTCTCGCTGAGCGACGGACAGGAACTTGCGTCGTTCGGCAACGGCCGTGAGTTTTCGCTCGGCGGGGTGCCGTTGAATGTCACCGGCACCAACGTCCATCATGACGAATCCATCTCGGATTCCGCGGGCGCGGCAACGCTGACCAGTTCCGGCGGCGGCGATGTCGTGACGCTGGGCAACGGCAACACATTGCTCGATTTCAATATTTCCGGGGGCGGCGCCGCCGGCATCCACGGCCTGGGCATCAATGGCCTGACCGTCCAGGGCGTGACGGTCAGCAATGTCGCAACCGGCCTCTTACTCGATGGAGTGACCGGTACGGTCTCGGTCGACGACCTGACCATCCAGACCGCATCTGAAATCGGCATCGTGCTTGTCGGTTCGAGCGCGACCGTCAATTTCACCGGCAACACCAAGATCACCAACGCCACCAGTGCGGCGCTGTCCGCCAACAATTTCGACGGCATCGCCACCTTCGACGATCTCGACATCACCGGCGGCGGCGTAGGCATAGGCATCGTCGGCAGCTCCAGCGGAACCTTGACCTTCGGGGTCGGGAGTTCCATCGCCAACACGAGCAGCAACGCCTTCTCCATCAGCAACTCGACGCCCAACGTCACCTACAACGGCACCATCAACCAGACAGCTGCTACCAGCGCGGTGTCGATCTCCGGCATGAGCGGCGGCAGCGCCACGTTCGGTGGAGCGATCACCGCCAGCACCGCCACCGCCTTTGCGATTAACCTGAGCGGCAACACCGGCGGCACAATCAAATTCACCGGCGGGCTGGATCTGACCACGACGACCGGCACCGGCTTCAGCGCCACCGGGGGCGGCACGATCACGGTCGCGGCCGCAGGCACGGAGCAGATCACCACCGGCACCGGCCACGCGATCAATCTCGACGGCGTCACCATCGGCACTGGCGGCATGGCGTTCGACAGCATCACGACAGGCGTTGCGCAAGCCACGGCGCTCAATTTCAATGCCGTCTCGGGCGGCCAGTTCCTGGGTGGCAATGTCACCATCGGCGGCACCGGTGGCGGCATCGACGGCCTTGCAATCAACGCTTCGTCATCGACCTTCACCATCACCAATCTGGTGACGACCAATGTCGCGGGCACCGATGTCAGCCTGACCAACAACACGGGCTCGATCACGATCCTCGGTGGCACCATCGCCAATTCGGGCGCTGGCGACGGTGTCGTCGTTTCCGGCGGCAGCGCGACAATCGGTGTGGCGGCCAACATCTCCAGCTCGGCAACCGTGCCAGGCATAGCGGTCAAGGTCGACGGCACCACCGGCGGCTCGGTGACCTTCAGCGGCAGCGTCACCTCGACCGGCACCGGCAATCTTTTCGCGATCGGCTCGACGCTGCCCCCGGTCGGCGGCGCGATCAGCTTCATCGGCTCGACGCTGTCTGCGACGGGCGGCGGTGGCGCCGTCGTCACCGGCCTTGCCGGAACCGCGACGCTGAACGTCACAGCTCCGCTGTCGATCACCGGCGCCACTGCCACCGGCCTGGCCGTCGCCAATGTCGCCAGCACCGCATCGGCGACCTTCGGGGCGGTGACCGTGTCGGGCGCCACGGGCAATGGCATCGACATCACCAACAATGCCGGCGCCGTCACCTTCGGCACCACCAGCGTGACGATGGGTTCGACCGTCGGTCCAGCCGGCATCAACTTCGCCCTGACCAATGCCGATGTCACATTTGGAACAACCAATGTGACGATGGGCTCCGGCGCCAACCAGACCGGCATCGACTTCAGCGGTTCATCGACCACGGCCGATTTCGGCGTGACGACGATCACCGGCACCGGCGACCTCACCTCGCGCGGCATCGACCTGTCATCGACGACGGGCAACAAGACCATCACCTTCCTGCGCGGCTCCAGCATTTCCAATGCTGGTGTCGGCGTCGAACTGTCGTCGGGCGGCACGACGGCGACGTCGGCCAACGCCAACTTCACCTTCGGCGACGGCGACGCGACTGTGCTGCAATCCTCGATCACAGCGGCCAGTGGCGGCTACACGGTCAACACGGGCGGGCTCGATCCGACGCTCGGCAATTATGATTTCGACGATGTCGCCTTCACCGGCAGCGCCAATCTGGCCAGCGCGGTCGGCGGGGTCGTCATGATTTCCCAGGACGGTGGCATCGTCCACGCCAACACCGACGGGCTCAGCGCCGACGTGACCACGGTCACGGCTGCCGAAGCCGATGCCATGACCGGCACACTGACCTTCGCCTTTGTCGGCACGGTCGATCTGAGCGCCACGCCGTTCACGCTCGATTCGGGCCAGTCGATCACCGGCTTCGGCAACGGCAGTTCGATCATCACCTCCGGCACCATCCAGCCGATCAATGTCCAGGGCAATCTCGGCGCCACCGGCGGCAACGTCACCGGCAATGAGGGCGTGGTCAAGAGCACGGGCGGCGATACGTTGCAGCTGCTCGGCAGCAACCAGGTGCGCGACACCGCGTTCGACTTCACCGGCGGCAGCGGTTCGGTCTTCACCATCGACCAGAATGCCGGCGGCTTCAGCAATGTCGGCGGCATCGTCATCCAGGGCGTCACGGTCAGCAATGTCGCCACCGGCCAGACGGCGTTCAAGGTCGCCGGCCTCGACAGCAATTTGTCGATCACGGACAACAACGTCAACGTCGCCGGCACGCTGCTCGACGTCGATGGCGGCGCCGGCAACATCACGGTCACGCGCGGCACCTTGCCCAACAGCGGACCGGCGGGCACGCTGACCGGCGGCGGCATCTCGATCGCCAACCGCACCGGCGGCACGATCAACTTCACCGACAAGGTGACAGTCAACGGCAATGGTGCCTCGCTTACCGGCAATGCCGGCTCAACTGTCACCTTCGCCGATCTGGACATCACCACATCGGGCGCGACGGCGTTCAGCGCCAGCGGCGGCGGCACGGTCAATGTCGTGACCGGCACGATCAACGCCACCAACGCGCAGGCGGTGGCGCTCGACGGCATCACGGCCGGTATCAACTTCGCCTCGACAAGTGCGACTTTCGCTTCCGGCAGCGGCATCGACCTGCAGAACCTGGCCGGCACGGCAAGCTTCGGCACCGGTACGCTGACCAACACCGGTTCGGGCACGTCGTTCAATGTCGGCTCGGCGATCGCCGGCAGCGGTGGCAACGCGACGATTTCCTATGGCGGCACGATTGCCAGCAACGGAACGGGCGCTGCGGCGTCGATCCAGAGCATGACCGGTGGCTCGGTGACGCTGTCGGGTAATCTGACCGATACCAATGCGGCCGCCGGCGGCAACATCGTCGTTGCCGGTAACGACGCAGCCGCGATCACGTTCTCGGGCGCGACCAAGCAGATCAATTCGGGCGCGACGGACGGCGTGAGCTTGGGCATCATTGGCAATTACGGCTCAGGCGCCCCGGCACTCAATACCAACAGCACGATCGACTTCACCCATGGCGGCCTTGATATATCGACAATGGCCGGGGCGGGCTTCGTCGCAATTGGCGATTTAGGCCCGGCTGGCGCAACCTCCACCATTATTACCGTCACCGGCGCGGGCAACAAGATCAATGCCGGCAGCGACGGGCTTGCTGTGTATGGTGCCAATGTCGGCAGCGTCGGCATTACCTTCGACAGCATCTCGGCGGACTCCACGATTCCCCTTCCCGGCGACCCCGGCGGTGCCGGCGTGACGCTGTTGGGCGCCAATCTCGTCGGGGATGTCAACATCGGCGGCCTGAGGGATACTGGATACACCGGCGCCTGGCTGTACGCCCTGAGTGGCACCGGAGAGGTCAATTTCACCGGGACGATCGATCTCGACGTCCAGTATGCCGGGTTCAATATCGGCGGTCCCGAGGTTGGTACCGTCAACATCGCCAATGTCGCCGGATCCACCCTGACCATCGATGGCGGCCAGTTCGGCATCATACAGAGCTCGCAGGGCGGGACCGTCAACGTCGGCATCAACGGCAGCGCCAGCATCACGAACACCACCCTCTCGGCTATCAGCCTCGGCGGCGGCAATGACCTGGCCTTCACCACGCTGACCTACAAAGGTTCGATCACGGTCGGTGTGGGCGCGGTGTTAAGCGCCACGGGCGATGCGACCCGTCTGAACATGAGCGGTTCCGTCGTTTCCACCACGTCATCGACGGCCTTCGACTTCTTTGGCCATGCCGAAGGCATATACGATATTTCGAGCACCATCGATCACAGCGGTGGCGTGGGTGTCGCCATCGGCGGCTCGGCCAACGGCACGGTCACCTTCTCTGGTACGTCGAAGATATTCAACACCGGCGCCAACGATGCCATCGTCAAGGCACCGTCGTACGTGATGGACCCGCAGACCAAGGGCACTCTCGCCTTCACCAATGGCGGCCTTGTCATCACCACCAGCAGCGGCGCCGGCTTCACCGCCAGCACCTTCGGTTCGGGAACAGTCAGCGTCACCGGCGCCGGCAACACCATCACGACCACGAACGGCGGCACGGCGCTGAAGCTTGGCGACGCGACGGCGGTCGTCGCCGGGGCGAAAGGCGCGACGGTCGGCGCCGGTGGTATCAAGTTCGATACGATTTCGGTCAATGGCGCGGCGACCGGCATATCGCTCAACAATGTCAGCGGCGGCATAATCGATCTCGGCACGGTCAACCTGCTAGGCATCACCGGTGCCAATGCGCGCGGTGTCGACATTTCCGACACGCTCGGCTCGACGTTGAATTTCGCCAGCCTGAACATCGGGCTTGGCGCGGCGAACACGATCGGTCTCGACCTCAACGGCGCGTCGCTCGGCGCGAGCAACATCACCGCTGGCGATTTCGACGTCGACGGCGGCGGTTTTGCCGGCACGATCGGCATCGACATGGCCGACACGACCGGCACCGGCACGATCCAGCTCGGCGACACGGTCAACAACAATCCGGCGGGACAGACCTCCAAGATCGAAAATGTAGGCTATGGGGTCCAGTTCTCCAGCGCCACCAACGCCCAGCTCGTGTTCGGCGACGGCGCCGGCCCGGCCGAATCGTCGATCAAGACCACAGGCGGCCAGGTCATCCACGCCACCGACACTTTGCCGACCAACGGCGACTACAATTTCAGCGACGTCAATTTCGATGGCGACATTTCGAACCTGTCCTCCTACAAGGTCTACTATGTCACGGCCGATGCCACCGCCCTTGGCGACGGCAGTCTGCTCAATCCAGGCACCTACGCCAACGCCCAGACGTCTTCGGCCAATGTCATTGTGCTGATCGACAAGACCGTCGACGGCGGCCAGGCGACGATCGACCTCGGCGCGACGTCGTTCCAACTCGATGACGGACAGGTGCTGCTCGCCTTCAAGAGCAACGACGCGGCGATCGATGTCTCGCAGCTCGGGGTCGACACCAGCGCCGGCGCGTCGCCGGCGTTCCACTTCACCACGGTGCAGAATTCGCCCATCATCGCGGCGCCGGCGGGCATCGACACGCTGCGGCCGGTCCTGCAGAGCAACAACGCCACGCAGGTCATCAATCTGGCGACATCAGGCAGCGGCATCTTCACGGGCGGCATCCAGAACCTGATCGTCAGCAATCTCGGTTCCGGTGCGGGCGTTGCCGCCAACGCGACCGGCGCCTCCAGTTTCTTCGTCAGGAACAACACCATCACCGCCGGCGGCAACGCGCTCGATTTCTCCACCACGGGAGCTCCGGCCAATACGCTTCTGCTTTCGATCGACGGCAACACGCTCAGGTCGACCGCGTCCGGCTTGGCTGCGTCGTTCACCGGCCAGAACATCGATGCCGACCTGAACTCGATCGCGATCAGGTCGTTTGCCGGCAATGCGGTGACCGGGGGCGCCGGCAGTGGCGGCATCGCCTTCAGCGATGTCCGCTTCGATTCCGACGGCGCCGGCGGCACCGTCAGCGCCGGCACGCTCGGCATCGGTAACCCAGGCGCTCGCGTCCAGGGCAATGGCCTCAGTTTCACCAACACCAGCGGTACCCTTAATCTAGGCACGCTCAGCCTTGCCAACAATGGCGGCACCGGTGTCATCGCCAACACCAAAACCACCACCTTCACGCTGAACAACACCGGTGGCGTGGTCACCACCACCAACGGCGCGGCGTTCGATCTCGATCCGCTGACCGTCAACATGACGTTTGCCACCGTAAACGCCGGTGGCGGCGCGAGCGGCATCATCTTCGACGGCGTCGCCGGCACCTTCACCGTCACCGGCGCGACGACCATCGGCAACACGACTGGCTTTGGCATCGATGCCGTCAATACCAACACCGGCACCTTCAACTTCAACACGGTGACGGTGAACAATGCCACCGTCCCCAACACAGGCGGCGGCATCCGAGTCCAGACCGGCACGCTCAACGTCACCGGCCTCGCCAACATCGACACGACCAGCGGCGTTGGCCTCTCGCAGGCCGGCGGCACAACCAGCTTCACCAACGGCGTCACCATCGACACCACCGCCGGCACCGGCATTCTCGCCACCGGCGGCACGATGGGCATCACCGCTACGGCTGCCGCCCAGACGGTGAACGCAACCGGCGGCACAGCGATCAATCTCTCCGGTGTCGCCGCCACCATCGCGCTCGATTCGACCTCGTCGGCCGGTGGCATCAACAATGTCAGCCTGACCGATGTCACGGGCATTGTTGGACTTGGAACTGGTGCGCTGAGCGGCGCAACGGGCGCGTCGTTCAATGTCGTCGGCGGCACGGCTGCCGTGAGCTATTCGGGCACGGTCAACAATTCGGGCGCATTCAGTCCGGCGCTGAATGTCCAGAGCCGGCTTGCCGGCGCCGGCCTCGTCGCCCTGAGTGGTAATCTGACGGCCAGCGGGCTGGGCGTATCGCTGAATAACAATGCAGGCGGCACGGTGACGGTGTCCGGCGCCTCGAACAGCTTTACCGGCGGGGGCACCGGCATATCGATCACCGCCAACACCGGCGGCACCTACAACATCAGCGGCGCCAGCTATGCCATCGGCATGAGCGGCGGCGGGCTTGGCGTCAACATTGCCGGCAACAGCGCCCCGGTGACGGTCAATTTCAACGGCGGCGGGCTGGCGATCGTGACCTCGGCGGGCGCCGGCTTCAATGCCACGGGCTCCGGCACGGTCAGCGTCACCGGCGTGGGCAACTCCATCGCCACGGGCACCGGTGTGGCGATGAACCTGAGCGGCGTCACCGTCGCGGCCACCGGCATGAATTTTTCCTCGACCAGCAACGGCGCCGGCGGCAACAGCGCCGTCGTCCTCACCAACGTGATCGGGTTGGGGACGATCAATCTCGGCGCCGGCACGCTGGTCGGCGGCAGCGCGGCAACCATCGCTGTCAGCGGCGGCACCGCCAACCTCAATTATACCGGCAATGTCAGCCAGTCGAACAATGCCACCCTGGTCAGCGTCACGGGCGGGCACAGCGGCTCGCTCAACTTCGCTACCGGTACGCTGTCGGCGACGAACGGTACCGGCCTGCAGTTCGACAATGCGGACGGCATCTACAGTTTCGTCGGCACGACGACGCTGAATGGCGGCAATGCCAGCGTCGACATCCTCAACGGCTCGGGCGGCACGTTCAATTTCGGCACCGGCACCTCGATCATCAGCCCCAGCGGCACGGCGTTCAACGTCAATGGCGGCACCGCCACCGTCACCTATGCCGGCACGATCACGCAAGCCGCCGCCGGCGAGCGCATGATCGTCGTCGCCGACACCGCCGGCGGTTCGGTGAATTTCACCACTGCCGTGGCGAACGGGCTCAATGACACCGGCGGCACCGGCATTGTGATCGACGGCGCGGCGGGCAGCGTCACCGTCAACAACGCCAGCCTGACGGGCACGGCCGGCATCACCATTCTCGGCGATTCGACCAACAATGCGACCGGCACCTATACCTTCAACAATGTCGCCATCCAGACCGACGCGGGGGCTGCGAACAATGCCTTCGTCGTCGATGGCGACCAGGGCACGCCAGGCAATGACGACGTCAGCGCGGTCGTCAACCTGAACAATGTCGACATCACCAACCCTGGCGGCAATGTCGCCAACATCCGCGGCATGGCCGGCGGCTCGGTCAATTTCGACAGCGCCAGCACGATCACTCGCAACGACGGCGGGCTGGGCATTGCCGTGCTCAGCAACGCCGGCGGCATCATCAACTTCGGCGGCGCGATCAAGACGCTCTCGACCGGCGTCAACGCCGCCGTCATCCTGACCAGCAACCCCGGCGCGACCATCAACTTCACCAATGGCGGGCTGGTTATCAACACAACGAGCGGCGGCGGCTTCAGCGCCACGGGCGGCGGCACGGTGACGGTGCAGGGCACCGGCAACACGATCACCTCCGGCACAGGCACGGCGCTCAACGTCGTCAACACGACGATCGGCGCCAGCGGGCTGAATTTCCAGAGCATTACGTCCACAGGATCGAGCGGCAACGCAGGCATCGTCCTCGACAACACCGGCTCAGGCGGCGGGCTGACCGTCACAGGAACGGGCTCGGCAGGCTCCGGCGGCACGATCGCGAACAAGACCGGCGGCGATATCCTCAACGGCAACACCGCAGTCGGGAACACCACGTCCGGCACAGGCGGCACCGGCATCTTCCTGCGCAGCACGGCGAACGTGTCGCTGACCAACATGCAGCTCAACGACTTCTCCAACTTCGCTATCTACGGCAAGACGGTTACCGGCTTCACGATGACCGGCACGACCATCAGCGGCGTGAACGGCTCCAACAACGCCGGCAATATCGAAGAAAGTGCCATTCGCTTCGACAATCTGCTCGGCAGCGCCTCGATCACCGGTTCCAGCATCAGCGGCGGCGCTTACGGCAACCTCGCCGTCTGGAACACCAGCGGCACGCTGAATCGGCTGACCATGAGCGGCAACACGTTCGGCCTGATCAGTTCGACCCTCGGCAACGATAATGTCAGCTTCACCGTCTACAACGGCGCAACCGCGAATGTGACGTTGGATAGCAACACGTTCTCCGGCACGCGCTCCGACTTCTTCGAGGCGGTCGCCAACAACAATGCGACCATGGATGTGGTCGCTACCAGCAATATTTTTCACAATGGCCAGACGATCATACCGGGCGGCGGCACCGCAATTTCGGTGCGCAGCGGCTCTGCCGGCAACACGTCCGCCGCGACGACGACCTTCAACATCTCGAACAACGTCAACAGCGATGGTGGGGCCAACGCCTTCGACACGGTCGGCATCTTCGTCGCCAAGGGCCAGGACCTCGGCACGATGACCGGCAAAATCGTCGGCAACACGCTGGTTGCCAAAACGGGCTCGAATTCCGATGGCATCTTCGTCCGTGCGGCAGGCGCGTCCGGTTCACTGACCACGCTTATCCAGAACAACACCATCACCGGCTGGGGCTTTGCCGGTATCCACCTGCAGAACAATGATGGTGGCGCGACGATGAACGCGTCTGTATTCGGCAACAGCGTGACGGCAACGGGTAGTGCATTCCCATTTGCCGCGTTGTTTGCCGACAATGGCGCCACTGCGACGGATACAAGTACGATGAACCTCGTGCTTGGCGGTGCTGGTACGCAGCAAAACACCTTCGTCGGCGGGCCAAATGCAGTGGTGGACGTCAGCTTAAGCAACTTCAATGCCAGCACCGACTTTAACCTGTCTCGCAATGGCTCGGCTGCAGGTGCAGCTGCAGGCGTCGTACAGGACGACAATGTCGGTACACCGACAGTCGACACGTCGGGCGGCGCGGGGGTAATCGATCTTGTTGGCACGCTGCCGCCGACCCCACCCTGATCAAAGTCGCCGTCTATTCAACCTATGAAATCGGGCTTCTCAGCGGAACGCCGTCCATAATGGCGCCGGGAAATGCGGCGCCAATCAACGGTAGCGACGCAATTGCGTAAGGAAGCGCGAACTTTAATAAAACCAAAGTCCAAAAATTTTATTTTATTTATGTCTGACTGACGTTGCGCAATATCACTGTGGTGCGTTAGTATATGGAAACAGTGAGGAGCGGAGATGTCGGAACCATTTCTTTCCGAAATCAGAATCATGTCTTTCGTATTCGCGCCCAAGGGCTGGGCGCTCTGCAATGGGCAGTTGCTGCCTATCAATCAGAACCAGGCGCTGTTTTCGCTGCTGGGCACCACCTTCGGCGGCGATGGCCGGGTGAATTTCGCACTGCCAGACTATCGCGGGCGCGTGCCGATCCATGTCGGCGGCAGCCATACACTCGGCGAGCGCGGCGGCGAAACGGCGCACACGCTTTCGGTCGCGGAATTGCCGTTTCATAGCCATGTCGAGCAGGCCACCACCGCCAATGCCGACACGCCAGTGGCCACCGGCAATTTGCTCGCAACCGTCGCCAACACCTATACGCCGCCCGGGAACGTCACGGCGATGGATCCCAGTACGCTGGCCCCTGTCGGCAACAACCAGGCGCATTTGAACATGCAGCCATTTCTGACGCTGAGCTTCTGCATCGCCCTGCAGGGCATTTTTCCGTCGCCGAATTAAGGGAGCGCAGCCATGGGACAACCCTTCGTTGGCGAAATTCGCATGTTTGCCGGCAATTTTGCGATAGCCGGCTGGATGTTCTGCGAAGGGCAGCTGCTGCCCATCTCGGAGAACGAGACGCTTTTCCAGCTGATCGGCACCACCTATGGCGGCGATGGCCAGAGCACATTCGCGCTGCCTGATCTGCGCGGCCGTTTGCCGATCCATCAGAGCACTGATTTCATTCTTTCTCAGAACGGTGGCGTGGAAGAAGTCACGCTTACGCCCCAGCAGATCCCTTCGCACACGCATCAGTTCCTTGCTTCGCTAAACAATGCCGGGGCAAGCACCCCAACCGGCAACATGACCGGCCAGGTCGGCGCGTCGCAAATCTATCGTGAGGTGCCTGCGGCCGCGCCGATGTCCCCGCAGACCGCCGGGCAGACCGGCGGCAGCCAGCCGCATACGAACTTCCAGCCGTATCTCTGCGTCAATTTTATCATTTCGCTTTTCGGCATCTTTCCGTCGCCGACCTGAGAGGACATCATGGCTGACCCATTCGTCGCCGAAATCCGAATCTTTCCCTTTAATTTCGCGCCCAAGGGCTGGGCATGGTGCGATGGGCAATTGCTGCCGCTGTCGCAGAACACCGCGCTGTTTTCGTTGCTCGGCACCACTTATGGCGGCAACGGCAAATCCAACTTTGCCCTGCCCGATCTGCAAGGCCGCGCTCCGATGCACCCGGGACAAGGACCGGGGCTTTCGCTGCACGATCTCGGCGAGCCGGGGGGTTCGGAGACAGTGTCGTTGCTGATATCGGAGATGCCGCAGCACGGGCACAATTTGATGGCCAACGTCAATCCCGCCAATCTGGCGGCGCCAAGTCCCGCACGATCCTTCGCGCGGACGGCTCCCGGGCAGTCCTACTCTGCGACGGCCACTTTGACGCCGCTCAGCGATCAGGCGGTACGGCCGATCGGCGGCGACCAACCCCACAACAATATGCAGCCCTATCTCACGTGCTATTTCTGCATCGCGCTGCAAGGCGTTTTCCCTCCAAGAGGCTGATACCGCGTCAACAGGGCAGGACCAACACGATGGCCAAGACAGCAGCACCAAAATCGCCCGCGCCAGGCGGCGAAACCGAGAAGGCCGCCGCGAGCGCCACGGCCACTTCGCCGACAGCGCCCGCTTTCCAGAGCATGCCGGGCGGCGCGCCCTTCTTCGAACTGTCGCGGCTGATGGTCGTGGCCATCGATACGTCGGCCGGGCGCCTGATCCAGAAGGCGCAGACCGCGCCGAACGGGCCATGGCCCGCAGCCTGGTCGATCATCGCTCCAGGCACCTTCGTGCAGATGACGGCCGGCATCACCAAGGATGGAAGGGTGGCTGTCGTTGCCCAACTGACGGGCAGCCCCAACCTGTTCTTCATCACCGAGGACGCCAACCAGGTCGGCCCGATCGACAAATGGACCGCTCCCATGAACATCGGTGCGCCGGCCGGCGCAGTCAGCTACTCCGGTTTTTCGATGGCGCGCGATGTCGATGGCCGCATCGAACTCTTCGTCCTCGACAACCAGGCGCGCATCTGGTGGATCTACCAGAACCCGGACCAGATCGTGCAAGTGCAGAAAACCATCACGCCGCCGGGCACCACGACGCCGATCGTCGTCACCGTCGAGGAACGCGTTCCGCCTGCCCAGATGTGGAGCGACTGGCTGCAGATTCCGGGCGGACTGGTGTCGATCTCGGCGATACGCCAGGCCGACGGGACCATCGCGCTGTTCGGCATCAATTCGGGAGCCAACCTCTACCGCTGCCAGCAGAAGACGGCACAGGCGCTGAAGGTTACCGATTGGACGGGCTGGACGCAGATCGACACTTCAGGCACCGGCGGGTTCACCGCAATGGCGCCGATTGTCGGTCCGCTGGGTGCCACCAATCTGTTCGCCTTGACGAAGAGCGGCCAGGCCCTGCACACGCGCCAGAAGCCGGCCGGAACCGCCACATGGACGCCCTGGGCGACGACCGGTTACAGCCGGGTCGGCAAATATACGCTGGCTTCCGGCATCGAAGGCAATGGCGACATAATGCTTGTCGCATCTGACGTACAGCATGTGCACGCGTTCAACACCCAGTACGACGCTGCCACGCAGAACTGGTCGGGATGGCGCGACTTCAACGCTTCCAGCTCCAACACGCGGCTGATGCTCGATTACAATGCCGATGGCCGCCTCGCCGTGTTCAGCCTTTCGAGCGGTGCAGCCGGCAACAGCAACTCGCTGTGGACGCTGTCGCAGATGAGCATCGACAGCACCGAGTGGGAGTATTCCTGGGTGTCGCTTGCCGACAGCAACGTCAGCCAGGCCATCGTCGTGCGCGATCTGACGCCGCCGGTCTGACGGTTGATTTCCGGCAGCGTGGCGGAAGGCAAGCAGGCCCGTCCGGTCTGGCCCCGGTCTGACACGGCCGGGCTCCGCTTTCGTGCGGCAGTGGAGGCGGACTTGCCGTTCCTGTCGCGACTCTATGCCTCGACCCGCTTCGAAGAACTCGCGGTGACGTCGTGGAGCGAGGCGCAGAAGGCCGAATTCCTCGGCATGCAGTTCCAGGCCCAGCACGCGCATTACCGAAAACACTATCCCGAGGCCGATTGGCTGGTGGTGGAACGCGATAGCGACGACATCGGCCGCCTCTATATCGAGCGCTGGCCAAGCCAGCACCGCATCATCGACATCGCCTTCCTGCCGCATCATCGCCGCAAGGGTTACGGCACCGCGCTGCTCTGCGACCTCATCGGCGAGGCATGGTTAGCCGGCAAATCAGCGTCGATCCATGTCGAGAAGCACAATCCGGCGAGACGGCTTTATGTCGCGCTCGGCTTCGCGGTCGTCGAGGACAAGGGCGTTTATGACCTGATGGCGTGTGCGCCGCCGGGGGGCGACGATCTATGATCGTCGGAACCGATTTGTTGGCAGATGCGATCATTGTCTATGGTCATCGTTTGCGCTGCCTCTCACCTGCCTGCCGGCATCCTCTCCCCGTATAGTGACGGGGAGAGGGACGCTTTCATCGCGGATTTCGCCAATCTCCAGCGTTGCAAGAAAGGCGCCGGCGTCGCAGCCAGCCACTCTCGCCCCGTTTACGGGGCGAGATGTCCGGCAGGACAGTGAGGGGCGGCGCCGGCGGCAAGGGTTGTCGCATCAGGCCCTGTCACGATGCGATAGGCCTGCATGCAGCCCAAAACTGAGTCCTAATTGAACACCGCCTCGTACAGCCGCCCCGTCGCATCGGCGGCAACCGGCACGATGAAGATCTCGTGGCTGCCGCTTTCCCCGGTGAAAAGATAGGTCGCCTGCGGCAGTGCGATGTCGCGCGGGCCTTTGAACAGCAGCGAGAAACCGCCACCCGGGCGCGGGCTGGCGGCGATGGGCTTGACCGCGCTCAGTTCGAGCGGGATCTGCTGGCCGCCGGCTTCGACGGTGAAGGTTTGGTTCTGCTCGAAATCCGACACCGACGCCATTCCGTTTGCCTCAATCTGTCCGCCGGAGCGGTTCAGCGTTCGGATCGCTGATCCGATCCGGCTTTTGTTTCTTCGCAATCGCCAGGGGAAAACCGCTCCACACTTTTCCTGAAATTGCTCCAACGGAGGCACTGTCGCCGCTTCGCCGCAAGCTGTCCAGAGGCGGGCAGGCTGGCGGTCGTGTTCCCCAAAAACAATCGACCGCCGCAATCCCAAAATACAGCACCGCCTGTCCTTTTATGCGCGCGAGAGACGCTGTAGTACTTCGTTCCTGCGCGGGATTCCTTTCGACCCAAGATCAGCGCAAACAAGCATAGATCCCGGCTTCGGGACCATTGGCAGCCTGATGGGCGTGCGGGAGACGGATGATGGCTGATGCAAAGACGGAAGTGACGGGCGACGCGATGCCGCTGTTCTATTCGAGGCCCGAGGCGCTCAACCCGGCGCGGCACGGCTCGCTGGGCCTGACTGCACGTAGCGATTTCGGCTTCGCCCGCTCAGCGCACGCCATTCCGGTGGTGGCGTCGGAAATGCCGGCGGCGATGCGCTCCTACCCGATCGTCTTCATCGGCCCGGCCAAGGCGCCGGTGATCATCACCGGCGTGCGCCAGAACGAGAATCTGTTCGTCGATGCCGAAGGCAAATGGACCGCGCCGCACTACATCCCCGCCTATGTCCGCCGCTATCCCTTCATCCTGGCCGAAGACCCGACATCGGCCGGCCGGCTGACGCTGTGCGTCGAACGGGCCAGCGACCGCATCGTCGACCAGTTGCTGGCGCCGTCCCGCGATGACAAGATCCTGCCGTTCTTCACCGGCAACGAGCCAACCGAAGCGACCAAACAGGCGCTCGCCTTCTGCAATCAGTTCCAGATCGACTTCCGAGCCACCCGCGAGATGGTCGAAAAGATCGATGCGCACGGCCTGTTTTCGCCACGCCAGAGCAAGGTGACACTGGAAGGCGGCGAGGTGCTCAACCTCACCGATTTCCAGGTGATTGACGAGCCGGCCTTCAACAAATTGAGCGACGAGGCGTTTCTCGACCTGCGAAAATCAGGCGCGCTCGGCCTGCTCTATTGCCACCTCGCCTCGACCAACAGCTGGACCTCGCTGGTGCATCAGGCGTCGCTGCGGAAGGCGGGGCGGCCATCGACCTGATTTCACCCTGGCTCGCACTAGATTGATCGTGACAACAGCGCAAGTGATCAACTTGAGGAAACAGTGATAGTTCCGTCTTCAGGGCCGCTTACGATGGTCTCCTCGAAGTAATTATTTGTGATCCGAACATAGTATTCTCCGGTCAGAGCGCCGGATTCCGCTTTAAGCTTAAAGTTAATTGTTGTTGTGTCTTCAATGTTAGTGTCGTTGCCGTTGATCAATAAACATGAGGCTATGTCTGAAGTGTCAGCATAAATAAAGTCGATTACCAAGTACTCTGTGTCGTTAAACCAGCCACGGTCTGGGGAGACCGTCACGCTCACAGTAATCGGCTCTCCGGCTCTTACAGCATTCCCTTCAGGTGTATCGACGCGCACTATATCTACTCTTGCCATGATCCATCTCCCTTTGGCATTCTCAAATGACAATCGGGAACGCTAGTCGAGATCGCCGCGCCCGTTGCGGTTCATGGCGCCACCGGACCGCCCCATCGCACCGCCAGACCTGCCCATGGCGCCGCCCGATCGCCCCATCGCACCACCAGATCTTCCCATTGCTCCACCCGACCGACCATACGAATGCGGGTCCAGCTCTGCACCCAACAGAACATCTTCGAGCGTTCCCGTGTCGAGCTCCAGCCGCATTGTCAGGTCACTCTTGTCGTACACCCAGACCTGCATTCCGCGCGCAAACGAGCCTATCTGCGATGACAGTCCGGTATAGGCAGGGTCGCTTGGACCGCGGCTCATGACCTTCAGATCGGTGTCCGCCGGAGCTGGATAATCAACCGCGGTGCCAGGCCCATGAACAAGAAGTATGGTCGGTCTGGCCAGCTCGTAGAACTGCGCCTCGAAGGTGAACGCATAGATCCTTGCCAGCAGGCTGCCCGAGGCGTCGATCTGGTTCTGCAGGAATCTGTTATTGCCAGGTCTTGGAGGCCGTCCCCCATCGATCCTCTTCTTCAGCTTCAAATCTTCAAGAACTCTACCGAACAAGTGTATGGCCGAGGTATTTAAAATGGTTTCAGTTATCATGGATCACCCCATCCTCTGCAATGTCGATCAAAGCTCGGCGCCACTTCTGGACATCCAATATTTCTCGAAATAGCTCATATCCGGGAGACGCACCTGATCCCGTGGACGAGCGGTTCGACCCTCATGAACATGGCTCTTTCGGTCTGGCTTCGTCAGGCGAGGCCCGGCACGGTAGCGAAAAATCCCTCTTCGGTCGAAATCCCGGAAGATGATGCTTGATAGTTCTCCTCCGGTCACACGGTCGTCGACCGCGAGCATCGTTCTCGCCACGTCACGATAGTCCAGGAAATCCGGGGCGAGAGCCCACAGCGTCTCGGCGAGATAGGTACCCACGATATCGCGCGCGTCGAGCAGCGCTTCGACGAAACCGTCTGGATTGCGCGTGAAATCGCGGTCAAAGACTTTCTGGAGCGGCGCCTCGGCGGTTGGGTAGATCTCGGCGAGGTCGGCAAGATCTTCGGCCTCCGGCGAAATCAGTCCTCGATCCACCAAGCTCTCGTGAAAGACATCGACCAGAATGTCGAATACGGCACCCGTTAGAGGTTGCGACAAGGCATGCTCGTCGGTCCAGCCGTCCGCGAAATCGGCCATTGTCAGCTTGTTGTTGGCCTCGCGTATCTGGCGGTGCGGTGAAAATTCCGAAAAGCGAGAGAGTTGATTGGCGATGTAGAGGTTCCCACGCGTCACCGTCAGAACGTTTTCGATCACGGATGGAAAATGCATGGCCGCGATCAACGAAACGCAGTCGGAAAAGGCTTCCTGAAAGCCCAGATATTCGGGGAACTCAGCTCCCGGCTTGGGTATGCCGAGGACGCTGTAGACGAACGCATGGCCAACCTCATGCGCGATAATATCGAAGTCGAGGCTGAAGGGGAGCGCGCGTCCGTCTTTCGTGAATTGGCTGCCGAGCTCGAGGAAGCCATAGCCGTATTGAGCGTTGTCCCAATCCGGCAGGATCGAGATTTCCAGACGGTCGTGGTGATCGTGGAAATGCCAGACGAGCGGTTGGCCGATGTAACGCTCCCAAACGTCGAGCGTGAAGCGCACGCATCCGAACGCGTGCGCTGCTTCGAAGCCGGGCGTCGAGGGCTGATAGTGATCGAAGTTGCCTTCCTCGTCGGGAATGGCCGGATCGAGGATAGCTCGCGTCCAGGGCGGCAGGGAGATGAAGGGCGTGCCCAACGGACCGTGGTTGACGCCATAGGGCCGCATCTTGTCGGCCGGCTCGACGACATACATGCGATCGTCGGATGGGCCAGGTCCGACACTGCCTCGCGGGGACGAAACCGTAATGATCTCGGGACTTGACGTAGGGTCTTCGAACGGAGGCTGAACGAACAACCTGAACCGGGTACCCATTCCCCACCTCTCGGTTATATTAGTAGCATAACATAATATCCGCGGGATGGCGAGGGCGTTGGTTTGTCGGGTAAATCTTCCTGAAGGCCGATTCTTGATTATCGGCGACAATTTGACTCAAGAACAATGCGTATCGCTACTGCAGCAGCTGGAGCAACTTCTGGTAGCGAGGATGACTACGAACAGAGGCGAAATCGGAATCGTTCTTGAACCAGAGTCTCATCTCGGCGCCAGCCTGCGGCAGCCACGCTTCCAAAAGGTCGATCGAACGTTCGAACTCCCCCAGCAACGCATAGGTACAAGCTGCGTTGTATTGGACGTTGATATCGTTAGGGTCGATCGCCAGAGACCGGTCAAGCCACTTGGCCGCCCTATCGCGTTCACCAAGGAAGGCCAGCACGATAGCCCCTAGGCAGGCACAATTGGCGTTCTCGGGATGCAAACGGAGTTCCTCTTCAGCTCTCTCCAATGCGATTCGTGCATAAAGCTCCGCGTCGTTCTGTTGGCCGAGAGTACGAAAGACGTTCACCAGCATGACCGGTGCGCCGTAATCGGACGGTTTGATTTCCATCGCGCGCATGAAGTACGTGGCGGCGAACTCGAACTGGCCGCCGGTTACGCAAAACTCGGCATAGTAACGATTGGCCTCGTGGCAATTGGCGTCGAGCGTAAGAGCCTGTTCGAACGCCGCCGCAGCCTCGGAACGGCGATCGGCGAGGGACAGGGCAAAGCCCCTGGCTGAATGCGCTTCGGCCAAATTCGCGTCCAGGGCTAGGGCCTTGTCCGCGGTCGCGAGAATGTCGTCCACATGGATCGGTGAGCCGTAGTTCGACTGAAGGCGTACGTCGCAGACCGCCAGACCTGCATAGGCACGGGCATATCCCGGATCGAGCTCAATGGCCCTGATATAGCTTTGTCTGGCCATCAGGTGGTTGGCTCTGGTCGCGATGTGGCTGTAATCGCGCCCTCGAAGGTAATGCGTATAGGCTTCCACATTGTCTGTCGGCGCCTGCTCGATAGCTTTCCTCTCCTCAGGCAGGAGCTTGACCCTGAGCTGCGCCACGACCGCTTTGGCGATTTCGTCCTGCACGGCGAAGATGTCGGTGAGGTCGCGGTCGTAGCGGGCAGCCCAAACGTGTCCGTCCGTGGCGCCCTCGATCAACTCGGCATTGATCCTGACCCGGTTTACCGCCTTGCGGACGCTGCCCTCGACAATGTAGCCGACGCCAAGCTCCCTGGCGATGCGTTCCATCTTGTCGGTCCTGCCCTTGAACGCGAAGACTGTATTGCGGCTGAGCACGAACAGGCCGGAGACGTTCGAGAGGTCGGTTATGATGTCTTCAGTGATGCCATCGCTGAAATACTGCTGGTCGGGATCAGCGCTAAGATTGGCGAATGGCAGGATCGCCACCGACGGCTTGTCGGACCGCACCAGCGTCTGGACGGTTCTGGCCGCAACATGCGTCTCGACATAAGACACGCCCTGGTCCCAGTTGGCGAAGTAGACATGCACCTGCTGGGCAATGTTCTTGACGGTCCTGGTGCCCTGATCGGCGAAGTCGACGCCCAGCTTGTTGCCGACCGCATGGCGCACCGCTTCCGAGCAGGCAATGCCGCCGGGCATCGCGAGGCCCTGCAGCCGCACCGCAAGATTGACACCGTCGCCCTGGAAATCATCACCGTCGACGATGATGTCGCCAAGGTTGATGCCCATGCGAAACTTGAAATGCCGGTCCTCGGGGATGCCGGCATTCCGCTCGGGCATGCCGCGCTGGATCTCGACCGCGCAGCGCGCCGCATTGATTACGCTGCCGAACTCGACCAGAAAGCCGTCACCCATCACTTTGAAGATGCGCCCACCGTGCTTGGTGACGGTCGGATCGAAGAACTCCCGTCGATGCTGCCGAAGGAGATTGAGCGTGTGCTCTTCGTCGACCTCCATAAGACGGCTATAGCCGACCACATCCGCGGCCAGGATCGCCGCCAGCCGACGCTCAACATGCTCCTCGGACATGTCGTCTCCTGAAATCGCAGACAATTGTTCCGCCTGAGTTAGTTCTAGCTGATTTACCTGCTCGGCGCCAACGCCGCTGGAGGTCGCTCGCGCCCGATTCGCGGTCTCGGCCGTCATGGTCGCGAAATGGAAGCGAAAGCCGTTGGCCGATTATCCATGGCATATCGATCGCCCTAGACGCAAATTCCGGAGCCGCCTCGCTCTACCCGCTGACAACCTGTTGAGGCTCAACACCCAGGTCGGATGGGCAGCCCTACGTTCCCGGCTTCGGCTGGAAACGTCGTCCCCCCCGCTCCCCGGCGCCAGACAGCAAAAAGGCCCGGTTACCCGGGCCCTTTATGCTTTTCAAATCTTAAGAAGATTTGGAGCGGGTGAAGCGATTCGAACGCTCGACCCCAACCTTGGCAAGGTTGTGCTCTACCCCTGAGCTACACCCGCTCGCACGGCGCTTGGCCGCAAGCCGGGCCTATATGGCTGAAGAGCGCGGCGATTGCAACAGGGAAATCGCAGGCTTTTTGCGACACGCCGCGCGGGACCGGCAAGCCACCGGCGTGCGCGTGAGTGGCGGGCGGCGGGGCGACCCACGAAGGGCGGTGCCGCTCGCCGTGATGTCGCATGACGGTCTTGTGTCGGCCGCCCTATTGGCCGTAAACGGCTGCCTAGAGAAACGGGACGAAGACGAAACCGATGCCGAAGACCGAAGCCGATTTGATGGCCTTTCTTGCCGAACTCGGCATTGCCACGTCGACGAAGCGCCACCCGCCGCTCTATACCGTCGCCGATTCGCAGGCACTGCGCGGCGAGATCGCCGGCGGGCACACGAAAAACCTGTTCCTGAAGGACAAGAAGGACAATTTCTTCCTGGTCACCGTCGGCGAGGACGCGGTCGTCGACCTGAAGCAGATCCACCAGGTGATCGGCGCCGCCAGCCGGGTTTCCTTCGGCAAGCCGGAGATGCTGATGGAGCTGCTCGGCGTCACACCGGGCGCCGTCACGGTCTTTGGCGTCATCAACGACACGGCAAACAGGGTCAAGCTCGTGCTCGACAAGGATTTGATGGAGCATGCGGTCATCAATGGGCATCCGCTGACCAATGAGGCGACGACATCGATCGCGGCGCGCGACCTGATCAGATTCCTCGAGGCAACCGGGCACGATGCTGCTATCTTGAAAGTCTCCATGTGATCGCCACATGGATGGCTTGAGTCAGATGGTCTGAAGCATAGGGCGCCTGGCCGCCGGCCGGCGGCCAGCACGGAAGGGTAGAGAGATGAGCGACAACAATCCGTTCGGCGGCTCCTTTGGCGGCAATGGCGGCCAGTACACCACCTCGGTACAGTATGGTGGAGCCGCGCCGGCGCCGGCGAAAGTCGCGCTTGGCGATGCGCCCGCCGCTCCCGCCGATGTGATCAAGGACACGACGACGGCTGCCTTTGCCGCCGATGTCATCCAGGAATCGCGCCGCCAGCCGGTGCTGGTCGATTTCTGGGCGCCCTGGTGCGGGCCTTGCAAGCAACTGACGCCGCAGTTGGAGAAGGCGGTCAAGGCCGCCGGCGGCAGGGTCAAGCTGGTCAAGATGAACATCGACGACCATCCCTCGATCGCCGGCCAGCTCGGCATCCAGTCTATCCCGGCGGTCATCGCCTTCAAGGACGGCCAGCCGGTCGATGGCTTCATGGGCGCCATCCCGGAGAGCCAGATCAACGAATTCATCACCAAGGTCGGCGGCAAGGACAATGGCGCGCCGCCAGTGGCTGAAGCCCTGGCCGCGGCCATTGAGGCGCGCGCCGCCGGCGACATGCAGACCGCGGCCGACATTTATGACGCCATCCTGGCGCAGGCGCCGGAGACGATCGAGGCGATCGCCGGACTGGGCGAACTGTTGTTCGACGCCGGCGACACGGAAGGCGCCGAGGCGCTTTTGGCAACAGCCCCGGAGGCCAAGAAGGATGCGCCGCCGCTGGCAGCCCTGCGCGCCAGGATGGCGGTTGCGGCGCAGGCGGCGGCTCTCGGCAATCCAGCCGAGTTCGAGCGCCGGCTGGCGGAAAATCCTGGGGATCACCAGGCGCGCTTCGATCTGGCCATGATCCAGAACGCCAACGGCGACCGTACGGCCGCGGCCGACAATCTGCTGGCCATCATCAAGGCCGACCGGGCCTGGAACGAGGACGGCGCCAGGACGCAATTGCTGCAGCTGTTCGAGGCCTGGGGCATGACCGACGAGGCGACGCTGGCGGCGCGCCGCAAATTGTCGGCGCTGCTGTTCTCCTGAGCCGGCTGCCGGTTGTTTTGCCGCACGGGCTTGGCGTCGGCGACGACTGCGCCAGATTAGCTGGTATGACGCGCTTCTGGTGAAGCGATCGGAGGAATATGGTGCAAGCGGGAAACGCGCATTACCGGCTCGCCAAGGATTTGCCGTCGACGATCCCGATCTTTCCGCTCGAGGGTGCGCTTTTGCTGCCGGGAGGCCGCATGCCGCTCAACATCTTCGAGCCGCGCTATCTGCAGATGGTGGACGAGGCGATTGCCGGCTCGCGGCTCATCGGCGTCATCCAGCCCAGTCTCGATGGCGCCTTGCGCGGCGATGGCGAGCCGGAGCTCTGCAATGTCGGTTGCGCCGGGCGCATCATCGCCTTCTCCGAAAGTGGCGACGGCCGCTACCTGATTTCGCTGCAGGGCGTGTGCCGGTTCCGCATCGCTCACGAATTGACGGTCAAGACGCCGTTTCGCCAGTGCAAGCCCGCGCCTTTCCTTGCCGATCTCGACGAGGATCAGGCGGACAACGAGATCGACCGGCCATCGCTGCTCAAGGCATTTCGCGCCTATCTGCAGGCCAACGATTTGGAGGCCGACTGGGAAAGCGTCAGCCGCGCCGAAAATGCCATGCTGGTCAATGCGCTGTCGATGATGGCGCCCTACGGGCCGGCCGAGAAACAGGCGCTGCTCGAAGCAGCCGACCTGAAGACCCGGGCGGAGACGCTGATCGCCATCACCGAAATGGCGCTGGCGCGCGAGAATGAGGATTTTGGCTCGAGTTTGCAGTAAGAGGGCGCGATGGCGGACGGACGTGACGGGAAGAAGGTCGACCCCAAGCTGCTGGAACTCTTGGCCTGCCCGCTGACCAAGGGGCCGCTGGCCTGGGATCCAGAGCGCGGCGAACTGATTTCCAGGGTCGCCAAGATTGCCTATCCGGTGCGTGATGGCATCCCGATCATGCTGCCCTCCGAGGCGCGGACGCTTTCGGTGGAGGATGTGCTGGCCCCGCCGCCGCGCTTGGGTGGGTCGGGCTGAGGGGCACGTTTCTTATACCCGCCAATTTGCCGAAGGCTGGCGGGACAGAGGGGGGCGCGAAGGATCGCCGACGTCCGCTTTTCGTTCCGCCCTTGGCATGGCCTTCCCTACTGAAAATTGCGCCCCTTGGGCATGACCCTTTCTGCTTCTTCCGACAGCGTTGCGAGATCCTGCCGGATCGGCGCGCTTTGTTTGGCGGGGCTGGAGCGATCCGAACCGTCCTTGGCGAGGTCTCCCGGAGGAACCGCTGGTTCGGCCCCGCTGACCTTCTCCAGAAGCACGGTCAGCCAGGGCGTCAGATCCTCGATCCTCTCGGCGACGATGTGGACCACGCCCGATTCCGACTGCAATTTTCCGGTGACCTTGACGAACCGGGCGCCCATGACGATCGGCCGGTAACGGTCGAAGGTTCTTTGCCAGAAAATGACATTGGCCACCGCCTTGTCGTCCTCCAGTGTCAGGAAGATCGCATTGCCCTTGCCGGGGCGCTGCCGCACCAGCACGAGGCCGGCGACGGAGACGCGCCTGCCGTCACGCACGGAAGGCAGATTCACATTGGGGATGACGCTGGCGCGATCGAGCCGCTCGCGCAGGAAGGCGACCGGATGCGCCTTCAGCGACAGGCCGAGCGCGCGGTAATCATGGATGACATGCTCGCCTAGCGGCATTTTCGGCAGCTTCGTCTCGGGCTCCAGCTCGCGCAGGCGAAGCGCCGGCTGGTCGAACAGCGGCAGCCTTTCGGCGGCGCTCTTGCCGTCGAGTGCGCGCACCGCCCACAAGGCTTCGCGACGATCAAGGCCGAGCGAACGGAAGGCGTCGGCCTGCGCCAACCGCTCGATCTCGCCGACATCGAGGCCGGAGCGCAGCCAGACATCCCTGACGGACACGTAGCCTGAGCCGCGCTGTTCGACGAAAGCCGCCATGCGCTCCTTCGACAGGCCCTTGATCTGGCGGAAGCCGAGCCGGACGGCATGCTTCGTCTCGATGACGCCGCGCATCTCGGCATGGCGTGGGAGGATGCGGGCCGGATCGAACGGCGCCTTTTCCAGCGTGCAATCCCACACCGAAAAATTGACGTCGACATCGCGAATGTCGACGCCATGGTCGCTTGCGTCGCGCACGAGCTGGGCCGGCTGGTAAAACCCCATCGGCTGCGAATTCAGGATCGCGGCG
The DNA here is from genome assembly GCF_003997735.1 of Mesorhizobium sp. M7A.F.Ca.MR.148.00.0.0. Lineage (NCBI taxonomy): Bacteria > Pseudomonadati > Pseudomonadota > Alphaproteobacteria > Hyphomicrobiales > Phyllobacteriaceae > Mesorhizobium > Mesorhizobium sp. M7A.F.Ca.MR.148.00.0.0. Next base: position 30,402 of record NZ_RZTB01000046.1, read on the forward strand.
CAGAACACGTCGGGATAGAAGGTCTTGAACCAGCAGGAGGCATAGACGAGCAGGGCGAAGGAAGCGGCATGGCTTTCGGGAAAGCCATATTCGCCAAAGCCCTCGATCTGCTTGAAACAGCGCTCGGCGAAGTCCTTCGTGTAGCCCTTGCCGACCATGCCATTGATCATACGGTCGCGGTAATTGCCGATGGTGCCGGTGCGCTTGAAGGTGGCCATGGCGCGGCGCAGTTCATCGGCCTCGCCCGGTTTGAAACCACCGGCAACGATGGCGATATTCATCGCCTGCTCCTGGAACAGCGGCACGCCTAGTGTCTTGCTGAGGATCGCCTCCAGCTCCGGCTTTTGATACTCGGGTTTTTCCTTGCCTTGCCGGCGGCGCAGATAGGGGTGGACCATGTCGCCCTGGATCGGGCCCGGCCGCACGATCGCCACCTCGATGACAAGGTCATAAAAGGTTTTCGGCTCAAGGCGCGGCAGCATCGACATCTGCGCCCGCGATTCAATCTGAAAGACGCCCAATGTGTCGGCACGGCAGATCATATCGTAGACCCGGGCGTCTTCTGCCGGCAGGGTGGCCAGCACATAAGGTCGGCCGTATTTGTCTCGCGCCTTTGGATAGTGGTCAGTAAGCAAGGTGAAGGCGCGCTGGAGGCAGGTCAGCATGCCGAGCGCCAGCACGTCGACTTTCAGGATCTTCACCGCGTCGAGATCGTCCTTGTCCCATTCGACCATCTTGCGCTCGTCCATCGCCGTCTTGACGATGGGCACGATCTCGTCGAGCCGGTCCCTGGTTATGACGAAGCCGCCGACATGCTGCGACAGATGGCGGGGGAAGCCCATGATCTCATTGGCACGCTCCATCACGTGCCTCGACACCGGATCGGTGCGGTCGAGGCCGCCGGCGCGGGCTTCCTTCTCGCCAAGCTCCGATGTCGACCAACCCCAGATCGAGCCGGAAAGCGATGCCCTGACATCCTCGGACAGGCCCATCGCCTTCGACACTTCGCGCAGCGCCGAACGGCCGCGATAGCTGATGACGGCGGCCGCAAGTGCCGTGCGCTTGCCGCTGTATTTCTCGTAGATGTACTGGATTACGGTTTCGCGCTTTTCGTGCTCGAAATCGACGTCGATATCCGGCGGCTCGTTTCTCTCCTCGGAAATGAAGCGCTCGAAGAGCGAATCGATTTTTTCCGGTCCTACTTCGGTGATGCCGATGCAGAAGCAGACGACCGAATTGGCGGCCGATCCACGTCCCTGGCAGAGAATATCCTTGCTGCGCGCGAACTTGACGATGTCGTAGACAGTCAGGAAATAGCGGGCATAGTTGAGGCGTTCGATCAAAGCGAGCTCTTCCTCGATGCGCCTGGTCACCGAATCCGGCACACCCGCCGGATAGCGGTTGGCCGCTCCCTCCCGCGCCAGCCGCTCCAGTTCAGCCTGTGGGCCAAGACCCGATTCCGTCGGCTCGTCCGGATAATTGTACTGAAGGTCGCTCAACGAAAAGGTCAGTTCTTCCGCAAACCGCAGCGTCTCGGCCAGCGCTTGCGGATGCCTGCGGAACAGGCGGGCCATCTCCATTGGCGGCTTCAGATGACGCTCGGCATTGGCGCTGAGTTGCAGCCCGACCTCGGCGACGGGCGTGTTGAGGCGGATCGCGGTCAGCACGTCCTGCAGCGGGCGCCGTTCGGCCGTGTGGTAGAGAACGTCGTTGGTCGCCATCAGCGGAATACCGACGCTCTCGGCAAGCGCCGCGGCCTGCTCGATGCGGAAACGGTCATTGCCGGCGTAGTCGGGCGAAACGCCAAGCCGCAGGTTCCTGCCGAAGCGGCCTTTGAGGTCTCCAAGCAGGGGAAGACTATCTTCCGCGCCCGCCGACAGACCGGGCAGGACCGCCAGCGACATCAGGTCACCCCATTCGAGGAGGTCGCCGCGCTGGAGAAGGGTGGCGCCTTTTTCGTTCTCGTCGCGCAGATTGGCTTGGGTAAGCATGCGGCACAGATGTCCCCAGCCCTTGCGGTCCTGGGGATAGGCGAGGATGTCCGGCGTGCCGTCGCCGAAAACCAGCCGGCAGCCGGGGTGATAGGAGAGCTTTTCGACCTTGGCCTGCTGCCAGGCGCGCACCACGCCGGCCACCGTGTTGCGGTCGGCAAGCCCGATCGCCGAGAAGCCCAGGAGCTTGGCCGCGACCACCAGCTCCTCCGGCTTGGAGGCGCCGCGCAGGAAGGAGAAATTCGACTGGATGCCGAACTCGGCATAGGGGATGACGGTCAGCGCGTTCATGCGAAGACACCATGCATGAACCAGCGCGGCGGGACCTGCGTGTTGCCGTAAAGACCTTGCCGGTAGAGCCAATAGCGGCGACCATCGGCGTCCTCGATACGGAAATAGTCGCGCGTCGATGCCGCCTCGTCGCTTGGCGCTTCCCGCCACCATTCGGCGGCGATGCGTTCCGGCCCTTCGGCACGCGTGACCCGGTAGAGCGCGCGGCGCCAGCGGAAGTTCAACGGTGGTCCTTCCGGCATTTCAGTGGCCGGCACATCGATGGGTTCGGGCGAGCGGAACAGCCGGATTGGCCGTTCCGGCGGAAAAATGGTTTGTGGTGCCTGCAGCCTGCCGGGCTTTTTCGGCGGCGTGGTCCGGCGTGGCGCGTCGGTGAAGGGGATGGTGGCTACGGCACGCTCCGGCAGATGGCTTTCGACCGCGATCGGTTGCAGAACCGCGCCCTCGCCGAGCCTGGCGCGGATGCGGTCGGCGAACAGCGCGATATCGGCGCCATCGTCGATCGTTTCGCCAGTCAGATCGGCCTGCTGCATGTCGAAGGTGGCTGCCGCCAGCACCGAGAGCCGCACCAGATCGAAACCATAGCCGGCATCGATATCCTGCTCGAGCGCGGCCAGCCTTTCGTGGAACAGTTTCTGGATCAGCATGGGTTCGCGCATCGGCCGCGAGGTGCCGATGGCGATGCGGCTGACGGCGCCGTCGACGCGGAAGAGCAGCAGCGCCAGTGTCCTGGCACCCTCGCCGCGGCGTTCGAGATCGGTTTTCAAGGTCGCCGCCAGCATGCCCACCAGCCGTTCGATGTCCTCGGTCAGGGTGACGGGTTCGGCGAGGTGGCGTTCGACCGAAAGCGGCGCGACGGGAAGGCGCGGCGACACCGCTTCGTCGAGACGGCCAAGCGCCTGGTCGAGGCGCAGGAGCAGCAAGGCGCCAAAGCGGCGGGCGAGCGGCGCGCGCGGTGCCGCCATGACGGCGCCCGCCGTGCGCAGGCCGACGCTTTCCAGGCTGGTGCGGGTCGCCGGCTCGATGCGCAGCGCGGCCAGCGGCAGGGGTGCCAGCAGCGCTTCCTCCTCGCCTGACACAATGATGCGGTCACTGCAAAAGCGTGCCGCCGCCCAGGCCGCGCCCGGCGTCGCGGCAAGCCCGGCGCGGACATCGAAACCCTGATGGAAGAAGCGCGACAGGATGTCGTCCAGCATGGCGCGCTCGCCGCCGAACAGATGGGTGCAGCCGGTGACGTCGAGAAACAGGCCGTCTGTCCCGTCCAGCGCCACCAGCGGGGTGTAGCGGTCGCACCAGTCGGCAAGGCCTTCGAGCAGTCGGCGGTCGGCTTCCGGATCCGCCTCGACGATGTCGATCGACGGATGCATGGCGCGCGCATCGGCGATGCCCATGTCGCGCTTCAGGTGCAGCGCCTCAGCCCGCTCGTCGAGGGCCGAGATGCGCTGCGCGTTGCGGTCGCGATGGCTGATCACGAGCGGCGGGTGAGAGAGGTGATCCGACGGCCGGGAACGCCAGGACCGCCCCAGACGCTGGCGCAGGATCCTTTCCGCCGCCAGATAGGGAAACCACAGGGACAGGATTCTTTGTCCGGTCTCTTCCCTCGCTCCTTTTTTCGTCGCCCCATCTTTCGTCGAATGCGCGTTCATCGGGGTTCCACTCCAGTGTGAATTGTCCAGGCAGGGCTGTGCGGCTCTTGCCGATGGTGAGGGCGAAGGCCGGGCGGCCGATCGAGCCGGCCAGCGGCCCGGCGATGGTGTCGCGCGGCACCGCCGGCGCCGAGGCGACGATGAGGCGGACAGGGGCGGCCGTCGGTTCGGGTTCGGCCGCCTGCCGCAGCAGGAACACCGGGCGGCCGGCCGCTTGCGCCCTGGCATGCAGCCGGCGTGTCGCGGTCAGGTCCAGCCGCTGCGGATTGCCGCGGATTTCCAGGATGACCGCGGCGAGCGCCGTCATCCGGGCCGCCTCCTCGGCGACCCACAGCGCATCGACAAGCCTTGGCGCCTCGGAAAACAGCAATTGCTCCGGCTCGATGCCGAATGAGGCGTGAAGCCCCCTTGCATAGGGAAAGCCGGCCTCGCGAAAAATCTCCGATGTGCCGATCCACAGCACCGGCAGCCCCGGCGTTTGCTTGAGGATCAGGCTGGTGAGCGACAAAGCGAAGCCGGCGACGGCCCCGGCATCGCGGGTTTCCAGCCCATGGATTTCACTCAGGGCGGCCTTCGGCAGGCCGCCGCTCAGGGCGGCGTCGAGGCGCTCGACACCAATAGGCAGGAACGCATCCGGCAACGCCGCGGCAATGCCACGCCGGACGATTGTGAGATCGGTGTTGGCGTCGGCATTAAAGGGCGCGGCGGCCGGCGCAGCCAAGCGCTCGGGCAGCGTTCCCTCGATTTTCGCGATCTGGCGGCGCAGGGCAAAAACAGTCTCCCGCGCCACGGCGGTCATCGCCATGACGGTCAGCTTCCACTCACAATTGTTCCTGTTATGTTCCCTATAGATTCCAGAGGGTGACCCAGGAGTCAAGCAGAGTCATGGGGAATTTATTCCTCTCGGCAGGGATGGCGCAGGCGCATCGGTCCGTTCATTTGCCGATTCCGGTGCGAAAGCCTATATGCCGGGATCAAAGGACAAAGCATGGCCCGCATCTACAAGACCCGCACCTGGCACGACGAACTCTCGCCCTCGATGGACGAAATGGAGTTCCTGGCGCTGGAGGCGTACGCGCATCTGCCGGAGGATTTTCGCAAGCTGACCGGCGAGATCGTCATCCAGATCGCCGAGTTCCCGACCGACGAGATCATGGACGACCTGTCGCTGGAGACGCCCTTCGACCTGCTCGGCCTGTTCGAGGGACGCGGCATCGCCGAACGCTGGAACCCGCAGACCGGCGAAGGCCCGAACCGCATCACGCTCTACCGCCGCGCCATCCTCGACTACTGGTCCGAGAACGAAGAAACGCTTGGCGACATCGTCACCCACGTGCTGATCCACGAGATCGGCCACCATTTCGGCCTGTCGGACGATGATATGGAGAAGATCGAAGAGGCGGCGGAATAGCCCCACATCTTCGTCATCCTAGGGCGGAGCAAGGAGCGAAGCGACGCAGCGCAGACCCTAGGATCCATGCCGTGATCTTGGCACAGTGCTCCGTCGGTGCAGGACTGAAAGCTTACCATCCGGTTTCGGCGAAAACAGGCCCTAATCCTGATCTGCTATGCCCCTCGGCGAAGGTCACGGCATGGATCCTAGGGTCTCCGCAGTCGCTTTGCGACTGCTGCGCCCTAGGATGACGAAGGGAGTCGTGACAATGGAACGTCAGAGCTTTGAAATGTCTGGGATGCGCTGGAAGACACTCCGGCCGAGGCTGCCAATATGGCCATGCGCTCCAATTTGCTGATCGCGATTGAACAGCGGGTGCGGAGCTGGAAAATTACCCAGGCCGAAGCAGCCGAGCGGCTCGGAATCACGCAGCCGCGCCTTAGCGACCTCTTGCGGGGCAGGATCGCGAATTTCAGCCTGGACACGTTGATCAACCTTGCCACACAGGCCGGACTTACAGTGCGCCTTGATATTGCCGAGGCTGCCTAATCCGCATGCAAGGCGCTGTCCCCTACCAGTCGCTGAGCTTGGTATCGGGCCCGTATTCCTGGCCGTCGATATCCTTGACCACGGCCTGGCCGCAACGCATCGTTTTGGCCTTCTTGTCGTAGGCATAGGTCGGCGAGCCGAACAGGTGCCAGCCCTTGTTCAGCGCCGCCGTCACCTTGTGGCAGAAGCTGGCATCGTCCGGAGCGGACAGAAAGCGGTAGAGTTTCATTGTTCAATTCCTGTCGTGAGTAGCCATAGCTAGCTCGCACCCATCGAGCATTTATGACCCGATGGCGGCTGCCTTCGCCAGCAGTTTTTCGGCCTGCGTCAAGTGCAGCCGCTCGACCATCCTGCCGTTCAGCGCGATCACGCCCTTGCCGGCATTCTCGGCGAGCGCGAAGGCTTCCTTCACCGAGCGCGCCTCGGCCACGGCTTCCGCGGACGGTGCGAAGGCACGGTTGGCGGCTTCGATCTGGGCCGGGTGGATGAGGCTCTTGCCGTCGAACCCCATGGCCGCGGCTTCCGCGCATTCATGGGTGAAAGCGTCGAGGTCACGAAAATCGTTGGAGACACCGTCGAGCATGTCGATGCCGCCGGCGCGCGCGGCCAGCACCATCTGCATCAGCCATGGCACGAGGTAGCGTCGGTCAGGCGTTGCCAGAATGCCGGTCTCCTTGACCAGGTCATTCGTTCCGGCAACGAAACAACTGAGCCGCGAGGCCGGGTCGCGGCCAAGTTCGGCGATGGCGCCGATGTTGAGCAGCGCCTTGGGTGTTTCGATCATCGCCCATAGTTTCACGCTGTCGGGGACAAAATTGTCGTCGAGCACATCGCCGGCCTCGAGCAGGTCGCGCGGCGTGTCGACCTTGGGCAACAGGATGCCGTCGGGCTCGCAGCCTGCGGCAGCCAGCAAGTCGTCGGCGCCCCATTCGGTTCCCAGAGCATTGATGCGCACGACCATCTCGCAGCGGCGGCCAATATGGTTGGCGAAAATGCCGGCCAGTTTTTCGCGAGCGCCGATCTTGTCGGCCGGGGCGACGGCATCCTCCAGGTCGATGATGACTGCATCGCAGGCAAGCTGCGCGATCTTGGCCAGCGCCTTGTCGTTGGAAGCCGGAATGTAGAGCACGGAGCGGCGCGGGCGATAGGTTTCCATGGGTGATCTATGCCGCTTGTGGGTGGGTGAGGCAAGCGGAAGGCCGGTACCTGATACGAGCCAATCGCGAAAGCTGGTGCTGCCCCTCACTGTCCTGCCGGACATCTCTCCCCGTAAACGGGGCGAGAGGAGCTGGCGGCAACGCCGGCGCCTTTCTTGCGACGCTGGAGATTGGCGAAACCGGCGACAAGAGCGTCCCTCGCCCCGTTTACGGGGAGAGGATGCCGGCAGGCAGGTGAGGGGCAGCGCCGACGTTAGAAAGATGGCGAATTCGACCTCAACAATTGCCTGCACGAAAACTGCACACGCTTGCGGAAAACCTCCTCCGATCCGCCGTGCTGCCTCCCCGCCTGCCTGACAAACAGGCGGCATGCACAAGCGAGCCAAACTCCGTCTGCCTTGCCGGCTGCGCCGCGAAGATTGGTGGCTGGTCGATGCGCCGCGCGTGTGTCCCGTCGCAACCCTCATTCCCTTTGTTCGCAAGAGCCCGCCGGCAACCCGGCGGGACGCCATCAGGAGAGCCCGATCATGACAGCGTTGCTCTCCGCCGCGCCGAGCTATTGCAGCCGCTTCGGTGTCGCCATCCTGCTGGCGGCACTTGCGGATTTCCTGTTCTACGGCCAGCCCGCCGGGATCACGGGTTTCCTGTTCGCCCTGCTGATTGCCGCCGCGGTTGTCGCCGTGCATCCGGCGGCTTTCAGCGACGGTCGGGTGTGGCTCAAGCCCATCGCCTTGCTTGTCGCGCTGCTGCCGCTGGCTGAAAACGTCAGCACCCTGTCGGTTTCGATCGCGCTGGCGGCGCTGACCGTCTTTGCGCTTTCGCTGAGCGGGCGGCTGCGGCACAGCATCGCCCGCATTGCCGGGCAGATCGTGCTGTTCGGGCTGGCGGCGCCGTTCCGCTTCGCCAATGATTTCATCCGCTGGCGCAGGACGGCGCGGCGGTTCGGCCGGCGGCGCATCCGGCTGGCGGCGATCGCTGTCTGGGTGATGCCGCTGACGCTGGGCGCGGTCTTCCTGGCGCTGTTCGGCGCCGCCAATCCGGTGATCGACTACTGGCTGTCGCTGATCGACCTCGTGAGGCTGCTCGATCTTATCCAGCTGGCGCGGATTGCCTTCTGGCTGTTCGTGCTCGCTGCTGTCTGGGCTTTTCTGCGGCCGCGCCTGCCGCGCCTGGTTCGCCGCATCCCGCGCGCGGCGCCGGCGGTCAGCGCTCAAGCCGACAAAACCGCCACCACCATCGAAGACATCCTGTTCGGCAAGGCCGCCATCCTGCGCGCCCTGATCGTCTTCAACATCCTGTTTGCGCTGCAGACGGCGCTCGACGCCACCTATCTGTGGGGCGGGGCGGCCCTTCCCGACGGGCTGAGCTACGCGGCCTACGCGCATCGCGGCGCCTATCCCCTGATCGTCACCGCGCTGCTTGCCGCCGGCTTCGTGCTGGCAGCGCTGCGACCAGGCAGCGAGACATCGGCCGATCCTTTCATCCGCCGGCTGGTCTATGCCTGGGTGGCGCAGAACATCATGCTGGTCGTCTCGTCGATCCTGCGGCTCGACCTCTATGTCGGCATCTATGCGCTGACCTACTGGCGCGTCGCCGCCTTTGTCTGGATGGGGCTGGTGGGAGCAGGCCTTGCCCTGATCATTGCCCGCATCGCGCTGGGAAAATCCAATGAATGGCTGCTGTCCGCCAATCTTCTGACGTTATCTCTGACGCTTTATGCCGGCTGTTTCATCAATTTTGCAGCGACGATCGCCAACTACAATGTCGACCATTCCCTCGAAATGACCGGCCAGGGCATTCCCCTAGACGCCTGGTATCTTCACTCGCTCGGTCCGGGCGCGTTTTCCGCGCTCGATCGCTTCCTCGAGCAGCAGGGCAAGACGGCGGCCGCCGGCACTGTCCGCGAACTGGCTGGCGTGCGCGGCAGCGATGAAATCTGGTATCGGACTATCCAGCAGAACTGGCGGGCCTGGAGCTTTCGTGACTGGCGGCTGCTTCGATATCTCGACACCAAGGGGCCGTTCGTGATTCCCTCCGCTATCGAACCTTCCATGCCGGGCCGCTGATCCATGCCGCATCACATCCTCGTCGCCGACGATGACCCGCACATCCGCGAGGTGATCTGCTTTGCGCTGGAAAAGGCCGGCATGAAAACGACAGGCGTGGCCGACGGTGCCGCCGCCCTGCAGGCGATCGGCCGCCGGGCGCCGGATCTTGTCGTGCTCGACATCGGCATGCCGGAGATGGACGGGCTGGAGGTCTGCCGGCGACTGCGGCACACATCCGATGTGCCGGTGCTGTTCCTGTCCGCGCGCGACGAGGAGATCGACCGCATCCTCGGGCTCGAAATGGGCGGCGACGACTATGTGACGAAACCATTCAGCCCGCGCGAACTGGTCGCCCGCGTCAACGTCATCCTGCGGCGCGCCCGCCCGGCGGCGGCCGAACCGGTCGACAACAGGCAGTTTTCGCATGGCAAATTGGCTCTGGCGCCGGCCAGTCACGCTGCCAGCTTCGACGGCAAGGCGCTTGCCCTGACGGGGATCGAATTCTCGATCCTGAAGGGATTCCTGGCGCGGCCCGCGCATGTGCTCGACCGCGACGCGGTGATGGCCAGCGCCTATGCCACAAATATCCATGTCGCCGGCCGCACCGTCGACAGCCATATCCGCAACATCCGCGCCAAGCTGGCAGCAGTGGGTTGCCTGGATGCCATCGAGACCGTGCATGGCGTCGGCTTCCGGCTTGGCCGATGCGGCTGACGACTTCCGGCAAATGGATCGGCCGCAAGTGGCGGCCACGGCTTGCCACGGTCGTCGTCGCCATCCTGATCATGGTGATGGCCCTGCCATTGGTCGGCTTGTTCTTCTTCCGCCTCTACGAGAACCAGCTGATCCGCCAGACCGAAGCGGAGCTGATCGCGCAAGGGGCGGCCATCGCCGCCATCTATGCGCAGGATGTGCGCGACGCCGGCATTGCTGCGGACAAGCTCGGCGCGCCGATGCCGGGGCCAGGCGGGGATTCAAGCCGAAGCGTCAATCCGGGCCCGCTCTACAGGCCAATCGAACCGCAACTCGATCTTGCCTCGGATTATGTGCTGCCGACCCGCCCGGCGGCGATGCCAGCCACCCCGGATCCGGCCTTCGCGGCGATCGGCGCGCGCCTGTCCGGCATTCTCGACGCCACCCAGAAAACCACGCTGGCCGGCTTCCGGCTGCTCGACCCCCGGGGCGTCGTCATTGCCGGGCGCGGCGAGGTCGGCCAGTCGCTCAGTGCGGCCGAAGAGGTGCGCACAGCACTTGCCGGCCGCTATGCCAGCGCGCTCAGGCTGCGCATTCCCGACCAGCCGACGCCACCGCTCTATTCGGTCAGCCGCGGCACCAAGGTGCGTGTCTTCGCCGCTTTGCCGGTCGCCGTCGATGGCAAGGTCGCCGGCGTGGTCTATGTGTCGCGAACGCCCAACAACATCATCAAACATCTCTATGGCGAACGCGGCAAGGTGACGTTGGCGGCGATCGCCATTCTCGGCGGCACGCTGCTCATCGGCCTGGTTTTCCTGCGCACCGTCAGCCGGCCGATCTATGCGCTGATCGACCGAACCGAGCGCATCGCCGCCGGCGACCGCACGGCGATCCGGCCGCTCGACCATCACGGCACGCGAGAGATGGCGGAGCTGTCCGCGGCCTTCCTCGATATGGCCGAGAAGCTTCAGGCGCGGTCGGACTCAATCCAGACTTTCGCCACCCATGTGTCGCACGAGCTCAAATCGCCGCTGACGGCGATCCAGGGCGCGGCCGAATTGCTGCGCGATTCCGGTGGCGCGATGGACGATACTGAGCGGCGGCGTTTCTCCAACAATATCGTCACCGATGCCGGACGGCTCAATCTGCTGGTTCGCCGCCTCCTTGACATGGCGCGCGCCGAAAACCTGGCGCCGAGCGGCGAAAGCACATCGATCGGTGCGGCGCTGGCGCTGCTTCCCGTCGATAACAGGCTGGCGGTTCGCGTCGGAGCCGGCAGCGAAATCGGCTTGCGCATATCGGCCGAGAACGCGGCTATCGTGCTGGCCAATCTCATCGACAATTCGGCCAGGCACGGCGCGACGGCGGTTTCTGTCTCGGCTACGAGCGCCGGCGGCAAGGCGAGCATCCTGGTCAGCGACGACGGCGCCGGCATTTCGCCGAGCAACCGGGCGCGCATTTTCGAGCCGTTTTTCACCACGCGGCGCGAACAGGGCGGCACCGGCATGGGCCTTGGCATCGTGCTGGCCCTCCTGAAAGCGCATGATGGTATGATCGCGCTGGTTGACAGCGAACGCGGCACGCGCTTCGAGATCATTCTGCCGGTGGCGTGAAGGACACCATCGGCCGGATCGGAGAGAACATGCGCTACGACATCGTCATCATCGGCGGAGCCATCGTCGGCTCCTCGGTCGCCTACTATCTGCGCGAGCAAGGGTTTTCCGGCACGATCGCGCTGGTCGAGCGTGATCCGCAATTCGCGCATGCGGCAACGACGCTGTCCATGGCCTCGATCCGCCAGCAATTCTCGATCCCGGAAAACATCCGCCTGTCGCAGTTCACGCTAAAGCTGTTCCGGCGGCTGAAGGAAGAGTTCGGGGATGACGCCGATATTGGCTTTCGCGAGGGCGGCTACCTAATCCTTGCCGGCGAGGACGGCTTGCCGATCCTCAAGAGCAATCACGAGGCGCAGATGGCCGAGGGCGCCGACATCGTGCTCGAGGATGCCGACCAGCTTACGCGCCGGTTCCCGTGGCTGTCGACCGAGGGCATTTCAGCCGGCGCCTATGGCCGCACCGGCGAAGGCTGGTTCGACGCGCATGCGATGCTGACGCTGTTCCGCAAGGCGCTGCGGCAGAAGAAAGTCGATTTCATCACCGCCGATGTCACCGCCATCGCGCGCGATGGCAATCGCGTCACCGGGGTGAGCCTCGGCAATGGCGAGACGCTGGAGGCCGGCATCGTCGTCAACGCCGCCGGCCCGAACGCCGGCAAGGTGGCTGCCATGGCCGGGCTTGAACTGCCGGTCGAGCCGCGCAAGCGCAATGTCTTCGTCTTCGAGGCGCGCGAGAAATATGCCGACATGCCGCTGCTGGTCGATCCCTCCGGCATCTATGTCCGTCCGGAAGGCTCGGTCTACCTCACCGGCGGCGCCGAACCGGAGGAAGGCGACTGCGCACCCGATCCCGGTGACTTCGAGGTAAACTGGCCGCTGTTCGAAGAGGTGATCTGGCCGGTGCTGGCGACCCGCATTCCCGCCTTCGAGGCAATCAAGCCGACTCGCGCCTGGGCCGGCCACTACGACTACAACACGCTCGACCAGAACGCGGTGATCGGCCCGCATCCCGAAGTCGGCAATTTCCTGTTCGCCAACGGATTCTCCGGCCATGGCCTGCAGCAGGCGCCGGCGGTGGGCAAGGCGCTGGCCGAGCTGATCGTCCATGGCGGCTACCGCACGGTGGATTGCTCGGCGTTTAGGTATGAGCGGGTGGCGGAGGGAAGGGCGTTCCGGGAATTGAACGTGATTTGAGCGTTGGCAGGGCAGAGAGGGGTGTGCGCCTCCAACGTCAAAGGCCTGCGCCGACCTCAGCCCTTGCGGTCGAACCAGAAGGCGTCGGCCATGCGCTTCATGCCGATACGTTCGTAGAAGCCGACGGCGTCGGGCATGGAGATCAGGCTGATGGCGACCGACGGTCCAAGCTGCCGGCGCGCCTCGTCCATCAGGCCCTTGCCGATGCCGAGCCCCTGTGCCGATCGGGAAACGGCGAGTTCGGAGATGTAGCAGACCCAGGAGAAGTCGGTGATGCCTCTGATTACGCCGACCAGCGGCTTGCCTTCGACGTCAAGACGCGCGGTCAGCACCAGATTGGCGCCCGACAGCATCGCCCGCAGGCGTGCTTCATCATCGACCGGCCGTGTCTCGCCGAGGCCGGATTCGACCAGCACACGCCGGAACTCGGCGATGTCGAGCGCGGGTTCACGCGCATAGAGGACGTGTGCGTTTTCTGCCATGGCCGCCAGACTGCACCATCGGGCTGGCTTGTGCCACCGTGCACGAACAGTTGCCTTTTATTTGCTGCCGGCTTTGTGTAAACCGTGCCTCAGCAATCCCCCCGCAACGAAAACACGGGCAAAAGCCATGGAAAAGTTCACCAAGCTCACCGGCGTCGCCGCTCCGATGCCGATCGTCAATGTCGACACCGACATGATCATCCCGAAGGATTACCTCAAGACGATCAAGCGCACCGGGCTCGGCACCGGCCTGTTCGCCGAAATGCGCTACAAGGATGACGGCTCGGAAAACCCGGATTTCGTACTCAACAAGCCGGCCTACCGCAAGGCGCAGATCCTGGTCGCCGGCGATAATTTCGGCTGCGGTTCCAGCCGCGAGCACGCACCATGGGCGCTGCTCGACTTCGGCATTCGCTGCGTCATCTCGACCTCGTTCGCCGACATTTTCTACAACAACTGCTTCAAGAACGGCATCCTGCCGATCACCGTCAGCCCCGAGGATCTCGAGAAGCTGATGGACGACGCCTCGCGCGGTTCCAATGCCACAGTGTCGGTCGACCTCGAAGCCAAGGAAATCCGCGGTCCCGACGGCGGTGTCGTCACCTTCGACCTCGACGACTTCAAGCGGCACTGCCTGCTCAACGGGCTCGACGACATCGGCCTGACCATGGAGAAGGCCGGCGCCATCGCGTCGTTCGAAAAGCGCAACGCCGAACAGCGCCCCTGGGCCTGAGCGGTACACACTCCAGGCGGAGGCCCGGCCGCTTTCAGGCCGGATTCGTTGCGCCGGGCTCGTTGCGCTGAACGGAGGGACAGTCATGACACGTTCGCTTCTTGCCGGCGTCTGTGCGCTGGCGTGGATGCTGATGCCGCTGGCTGGCGCGCATGCACAGACCGACAGGGTGCTCGTGCCGGCTGACGATGCGTCCGGCGGGGCCGCCGGCCAGAGCGCGCCGAGCACCAACAACAATGTGGCCTTAGCCGACGATGACGACAGCCAGGCGCCTGTACCCTTCGAGGGCGGCACGCTGACCATCACCCAACCGGAACAGGACGGTGAGAAGGTGCTTGCTTATGACGGCAAGCAGCTGGCCACCAACTATGACGTCTTCTTCGACAAAATAGTCGAGGTCGGCGGCGTCAAGGTGGCGCTGTTCGATGTCGGCGACGGCGGCAATCAATGCGGGCCTGCGACGGTGATCGTCTGGAAACCGGAAGGCGGCACCATCCAGAGCACCACGGTCGAGCAGGACCAGTGCGGCGCGCCGCCCTCGGCCGTGTCCGACAACGCCATCTATTTCGTGCCCTATCTGTTGCCGGGGGATGAGAAGCCGGCTTTGCAATGGTCGCCGACCGATGGGCTGACGATTTCGGGCAATCTGACCTACATGCCGGAACCCGGCACGGACTGGAAAGACATCGATCCGGAAAAATACCAGAACATCATCGACGCCTTCCACAACGAGGCTGTCTACAAGGAAGCCGAAAAGCTTCTCGGCAAGGACATGCCCGACATGGCGACCAGCCTGCTGGTCGGCGGCGGCACGGAAAAGACCGCTTCGGGCGCCTTCTTCGCCAGCGGCTGCGTGCCGCATGACTGCGGCGGCAATGACGGCTTCATGGCGGTCGACCCGGCCCAGCACAGGCTCTATTTTGCGCGCCGCGGCGACAATGGCAAGCCGAACGCCTGGCCTGATGTGGCGACATGGCCGGCGGATGTGAAGGCGGCGCTGGACAAGGAGCTGGGGGCGGCGAACTAAGTATTTTGCGCGATGGCAGCCGCACCGTCGTCGTGCTGCGGAAAAGAATTGTCCGCCGCGATCCTTCACACCCCCCTCTGCCCTGCCGGGCATCTCCCCCGCAAG
>NZ_RZTB01000470.1:0-327 GCF_003997735.1 Mesorhizobium sp. M7A.F.Ca.MR.148.00.0.0
ATCGCTTGCCAGCGCCGACAGGATATTCCTGTCGATGCGGTCCAATTGGTCTTCTATCATCGAAAATGCAGTCCATATGTCAGTTTTGAGCCGTTATGATAGATCGAATGACCTGCAATGTCGATTTCTTCGGACCGACTGAAAATTCGTACCTGTGCTAGCTTGCGCCATTCGGTCCGGTGACCGCCGGCCCGATCTCCTTTGCTCGATCCATGGGACCGCCATGCCAGCGCTCGATGCCATCCGCCAGCAGATTCGCGCCAACTACCTGCCCGACGAAGACGAGGCCGTGAAGCGGCTTGCCGACGCTACGGCGCTCTCCGGGAA
>NZ_RZTB01000471.1:0-327 GCF_003997735.1 Mesorhizobium sp. M7A.F.Ca.MR.148.00.0.0
GCGACAGCGAAGACGGTGTGCGGCATCATTCTTGCCGGGCTGGTGCGGCGGCGCGATGAAGGCACCGTGCCGTTCACTGTCATGTCGTGCGACAACATTCCCCACAATGGCCACGTCA
This sequence comes from Mesorhizobium sp. M7A.F.Ca.MR.148.00.0.0, assembly GCF_003997735.1. Classification (NCBI taxonomy): domain Bacteria; kingdom Pseudomonadati; phylum Pseudomonadota; class Alphaproteobacteria; order Hyphomicrobiales; family Phyllobacteriaceae; genus Mesorhizobium; species Mesorhizobium sp. M7A.F.Ca.MR.148.00.0.0. Next base: position 119 of record NZ_RZTB01000471.1, read on the forward strand.
CCTCAGACGGCGTCATCGGTCTGGCCCGCCTGATCGACGAGGACCTGGCGAACTGGGTCAGCGAAAAGGTCGCCTTTCCGAACGGCATGGTCGATCGCATCACGCCGGCCACCACGGACCGCGAGCGCGGCATTCTCGCCAAGGAGTTCGGGCTGGAAGACAACTGGCCGGTGTTTTGCGAGCCGTTCCGGCAATGGGTGCTGGAGGAC
>NZ_RZTB01000472.1:0-326 GCF_003997735.1 Mesorhizobium sp. M7A.F.Ca.MR.148.00.0.0
GAAGCAATGGGTGAGGATGTCGCCCCTGCGCAGGCGCGGCAGCACTTCCGAGCGGCCGGGCGGCGGCTCGTCGATATGCGCCATCAGCGGCAGGCCGGCCTGGTCGGCGGCCTCCAGCCCCAGATCCACCGGGGCGATGCCGCTGGTGCCGCCGGCATGCTTGCCGGAACGGACTTTTACGCCGACCACGACATCGCGGTGTTCACGCACCGCCGCGACCACCTCGCGCGGCTCGCACAGCCTGAGGTCGCTGCACTCGCCGACCGACACTGTCTGCGAGAAGCCGAAAATGCCGGCAAAGGAAATGTTGACATAGGCCAGGATGC
>NZ_RZTB01000473.1:0-326 GCF_003997735.1 Mesorhizobium sp. M7A.F.Ca.MR.148.00.0.0
GTCGCGTCCCCGGCTGCTCAAGGCCGTCCAGGGCCTGACGCGCCGCTTGCGGCGATTGAAGGACTGAGGACGAGCGTTTGCCGGTCCTGCGATGCAGAGCACCAAGGCCGGCAGGCAAGCTTGTTGACAGGGTCGGCTAACTCTATATCTGAAAGCGCGGCTTGACGTTCAGAAATGAGTGTCACGGGCAGATTTTTTAAGTTGGCGTTTTCGGCAGATCATCTCGATGAATGCAAGTTTAGGAGATGGGATTCGTTCCATCCTCATTATCCAAACGAAGTACATTGGAGATGTCGTTCTGACATCTGCTTTGGTTCGCAATCTAC
>NZ_RZTB01000474.1:0-325 GCF_003997735.1 Mesorhizobium sp. M7A.F.Ca.MR.148.00.0.0
CATGAAGCGCACATGGGCGAGATAGACATGCAAGGTGAAGACGACGAACAACGCCCTGGCCCAGCCAATTCGCAATCGGGACACCAATAGCCCGAAAAGCGCCAGCAGCATCACCGCTTCCTGGACAGGACTGTCCGGCGGATTGAACGGTTTCCATTCCATGATCAGCGACACTGCCTCATTGCCGTAAGCCACGGCGAGCGTCGCCAGGATGGCCTGGACGCCGTACGGGTGGAACAGGCTGACCAGCGGGCAAAGCAGGCCGAACGCGATCCACTTCGCCAGCAGGGCCGGTTTTGACAGGCCCGTGCGCGCCAGCAGATCG
>NZ_RZTB01000475.1:0-324 GCF_003997735.1 Mesorhizobium sp. M7A.F.Ca.MR.148.00.0.0
CGCGCAAATCAATCCTGGTTTCCGGCGGCACCGGCAGCGGCAAGACCACCTTGCTCAATGCACTGTCGAGCTACATCCCCGCCAAGGAGCGGCTGATCACCATAGAGGATGCGGCCGAACTGCAATTGCAGCAGCCGCATGTCGGCCGGCTCGAGACGCGCCCGCCCAATGTTGAGGGCAAGGGTGAGGTGCGCCAGCGCGAACTGCTGAAGAACGCATTGCGCATGCGGCCGGATCGCATCATTGTCGGCGAAGTTCGCGGCGAGGAAGCCTTCGACATGCTGCAGGCGATGAACACCGGCCATGAAGGCTCGATGACGACAA
>NZ_RZTB01000476.1:0-324 GCF_003997735.1 Mesorhizobium sp. M7A.F.Ca.MR.148.00.0.0
AGCTGTTCGTGAAAAACGTAGCCTGTCGCCATCCGCAGCGTCCTCCGAAAACCAGCTGACGCTAGCAGGCCAACGATCATGTGGCCCGACCCGAAAGAGGGGTTGTGCCCGTTATCTATACCCCTCCTTTCGGAGGGGCATGGGCGCCTACTGACCCTTGCGCGGCGCGCACGGCCTGGACCCGGTTCGATACCGCCAGCTTGCCGAAAATGTTCTTCAGATGCCACTTCACCGTGGTTTCGCTCACCGACAGCGCCACGGCGATATCGCGATTGGACATGCCCTCAGTGAGATAGCGCAGCAGTTCGGCTTCGCGCTGGGTGA
>NZ_RZTB01000477.1:0-323 GCF_003997735.1 Mesorhizobium sp. M7A.F.Ca.MR.148.00.0.0
GCGAGTTCGTCATCGACAGGCTGGTCAAGTATTTCGGCAATGGGAGGATCCGCTGGCATGTCGAGTTTCGCGGGCATCGTGTCGAGCTCACGACAGGCCAGATCAAGAAGCAGCCGACCTTCCGCAGGAAGATACTCGAACAGGCTGGCGTGCTGCCGCACCAGCGTGCCGGGACCGACTACAGGCGATGGGCACTCGATCTGAGGAAGAATGCCATCGAGCTTCCCTGGCGCGATAGACCGGTCGACGCCGGTTTCGCCATCGACAGGCTCACCAGCCACGGCGACGGGCGCTGGACGGTCGAATACCAGGGCAAGGCCATC
>NZ_RZTB01000478.1:0-323 GCF_003997735.1 Mesorhizobium sp. M7A.F.Ca.MR.148.00.0.0
GGTGGAACTGGCACGACAATTACGACGCCGGGGCCGACAAGAAATGGGAAGAAGTCTCTGCTGCCGGCGAGGCGGCGTTCAGGGACAAGGGCGAGCAGTAACGGTTGTCCCGCTTGGGTTCCTCTCCCCATTCCGTGGAGAGAGGAACCTGTCGTGGCTGGCATGAAGGATTAAGGCGATGAGCGATATCCATACAGGTGCCGGCAGCACGATCCCAGAAGCCGCCACCCTCGGGCTGGCCGACTGGCTTTGCCTTGCCGCGGCACCGACTTTCGCGGTGATGGCGCTGCTCACCTGCATCTTCAGCGGCGATGCGGCCATGC
>NZ_RZTB01000479.1:0-321 GCF_003997735.1 Mesorhizobium sp. M7A.F.Ca.MR.148.00.0.0
GGCGACCTTGGCTCACTGGCAGCCGGATTGGTGATCCAGCAGATCGGCCCCAGGCTCCGTCAGAATTTGCGCCGCGAGGCCGAGCAGGCGGGGCTGACCATTCCGGACGTTCAAACGAGTTAGTGGCCTACCTTCCCGTTGTGCAGGCTATCTCGCCAGAAGCGCAATCACGGAATAGGGAAATCCTGATGTCGAACATGATGAAGGCGCTTGTGAAGGCCAAGGCCGAACCGGGCATCTGGATGGAAGAGGTGCCGGTGCCGGAAATCGGCCCCAACGACGTGCTGATCAAGATCAAGAAGACGGCGATCTGCGGCACCG
>NZ_RZTB01000047.1:0-23338 GCF_003997735.1 Mesorhizobium sp. M7A.F.Ca.MR.148.00.0.0
GCGCTGAACCGCCGTGGCGAGGCGCTGCTGCCGGTCATCGGCAAGGCGCTCGCCAGCCAGGCGGATGTCACCATCGCCGAGACGTCGAAGACACTCATCCGCCTCGATGTCGCCAAGCCCGGCCGTGTCTTCACCGAGGAGGAGCGCAGCCGCGTCCCCTCGGTGTTTACGGTGCTGCGCGCCATCACCGCTCTGTTCAAGACCGAGGAAGACGCCAATCTCGGTCTCTACGGCGCTTTCGGCTACGACCTCGCCTTCCAGTTCGACCCGGTCGACTACAAGCTCGAGCGCAAGCCAAGCCAGCGCGACCTGGTGCTTTTCCTGCCCGACGAGATCCTGGTCGTCGACCATTATTCCGCCAAGGCCTGGACCGACCGCTATGACTATGCCGGCGAGGGTTTTTCGACCGAAGGGCTGCCGCGCGACGAAATCGCCGAGCCGTTCAAGAGCCCTGACCGCATCCCGCCGCGCGGCGACCATGAACCGGGCGAATACGCCAATCTGGTGCGCAAGGCGATGGATTCGTTCAAGCGCGGCGACCTGTTCGAGGTCGTGCCCGGCCAGATGTTCTACGAGCGCTGCGAGACGCAGCCATCCGAGATTTCGCGCAAGCTGAAAGCCATCAATCCGTCGCCCTATTCCTTCTTCATCAATCTGGGCGAAGGCGAATATCTGATCGGCGCCTCGCCGGAAATGTTCGTGCGCGTCAACGGCCGCCGCGTCGAGACCTGCCCGATCTCGGGCACCATCAAGCGCGGCGACGACGCCATTTCCGACTCAGAGCAGATCCTGAAACTGCTCAACTCGAAGAAGGACGAATCCGAGCTGACCATGTGCTCGGACGTCGACCGCAACGACAAGTCGCGGGTCTGCGAGCCGGGTTCGGTGCGTGTCATCGGCCGCCGGCAGATCGAAATGTATTCGCGCCTGATCCACACGGTCGACCACATCGAAGGCCGGCTGCGCGAAGGCATGGATGCTTTCGATGCCTTCCTGTCGCACGCCTGGGCGGTCACCGTCACCGGCGCGCCGAAATTGTGGGCCATGCGCTTCATCGAGCAGAACGAGAAAAGCCCGCGCGCCTGGTATGGCGGCGCGATCGGCATGGTCAATTTTAACGGCGACATGAACACCGGCCTCACCCTGCGCACCATCCGTATAAAGGACGGCATTGCCGAAGTGCGCGCCGGCGCCACATTGCTGTTCGACAGCATTCCCGAGGAAGAAGAAGCCGAAACCGAACTGAAGGCATCCGCCATGCTCTCCGCCATCCGCGACGCCAAGACAGGCAATTCCGCCAGCACCGAGCGCACGACCGCGCGCGTCGGCGACGGCGTCAACATCCTGCTGGTCGACCACGAGGATAGTTTCGTCCACACGCTGGCCAATTATTTCCGCCAGACCGGCGCCAACGTCTCGACCGTTCGCTCGCCGGTGCCTGAGGAAGTCTTCGACCGGCTGAAACCCGATCTCGTCGTGCTGTCGCCCGGCCCCGGCACGCCGAAGGACTTCGATTGCGCCGCAACCATCAAGAAGGCGCGCGCCCGCGAACTGCCGATCTTCGGCGTCTGCCTTGGCCTGCAGGCATTGGCGGAGGCCTATGGCGGCGAACTGCGGCAGCTGCACATACCGATGCACGGCAAGCCGTCGCGCATCCGGGTCTCCAAGCCCGGCATCATCTTCTCGGGCCTGCCCAAGGAAGTGACCGTCGGCCGCTACCACTCGATCTTTGCCGATCCGGTGCGCCTGCCCGACGATTTCATCGTCACAGCCGAGACCGAGGACGGCATCATCATGGCCTTCGAACACCGCAAGGAGCCTATCGCCGCGGTACAGTTCCACCCGGAATCGATCATGACGCTCGGCCACAATGCCGGCATGCGCATCATCGAGAACATCGTCGCCCACTTGCCCCGCAAGGCCAAAGAAAAGGCCGCCTGACGATCATGGCCGAAGCCGAGAATACGATGGCGATCGCGGCCAAGGCGGCCGCGAAGCGCAAAATCGCCAATCTCGCCTTCTGGTCGATTATCGTAGCTTTTGTCGTGCTCGTACTGAAAGCTGCCGCGTGGTACGTCACCGGCTCCGTGGCGCTCTACTCGGACGCCTTGGAATCGATCGTCAACGTCATTGCCTCGGTTGCAGCCTTCTGGGCGATCCAGGTCAGCCACAAGCCGGCCGACCAGGACCACCCTTTCGGCCATCACAAGGCCGAGTATTTCTCGGCGGTGCTGGAAGGCGTGCTGATCGTGCTCGCCGCCCTTTTGATCCTCAACGAGGTCTGGCGCCACTGGCAGACCCCGGCACCGCTCGAACAGCCTTGGGAAGGTCTTGCCGTCAACGGCGTCGCTACGGTCATCAACGCCTTCTGGGCGTGGACGTTGATCCGCGCCGGCAGGGCGGAGAAGTCACCGGCGCTGGTTGCCGACGGCAACCACATCATGACCGACGTGGTCACCTCGATCGGCGTCTTCGGCGGCCTCGTCGGAGCGATCCTGACCGGCTGGCAGATCCTCGACCCGGCACTTGCCGTCCTCGTGGCGCTGAACATCCTGTGGCAGGGCTGGCATGTCATCGGTTCGTCGATGAACGGCCTGATGGACCGCGCCGTCGACACCCAGGAACACATGCGCATCCGCGACGTCATCTCGGCCAATTGCAAGGGCGCGCTCGAGGTTCACGACCTCAAGACGCGCATCGCCGGCCGTGCCACCTTCATCGAGTTTCATCTGGTCGTCGACGCAGACATGTCGGTCGGCGCCAGCCATGTCATCTGCGACCGCATCGAGGACGCGCTGAAGGCCGAAATCCCCTCGGTGCGCGTCACCATCCATGTCGAGCCCGACGACGAGGCCAAGCTGCCGAAGGGCACGACGGCCGTGCCGTTTGCGTGAGGCGATTTCCGTCACGACCTGGGAAAATTAGCCGAAGCCTCCCAACTTCGTCATCCACGGGCGGAGCAGGAGCGAAGCTCCGTCGCGGAGACCCGAGGATCCATGCCGCGACCTGGGACGAAGCTTGCAGCGGAACAGAATCTGCACCGCAGCAGTGCTCGGATGTCACGGCATGGATCCTATGGTCTGCGCCGCGTCGCTTCGCTCCTTGCTCCGCCATAGGATGACGAAGCAACAGGCGCGTACCGCGAGAACTTCTGCACCGATGAACTCGTCGCTATCGGCCTTCAAAGATCGCCTCAACAAAATCGTCGTCAAGTGGCCCGGTCAAACTGTCGAGCCAGGCCCAGTCCTGCGCAAGCGGTTCGAGAACGACCGCTCGGCCCTCGCGACGGATTGAAATCTCGCTGCTTTCGAAACGGTATTTCTTCGGCATACGTACTGCTTGCGATCCGCCAGACCAAAAGACTTTTGCTTCATCCATTCGCCCCCTCCATTGAAGCTCAAGGTGAACAGGCCGATTGCGGCATTGGCTGCAGCCGATAGACCTTGTCGTCGGATTTCGTCTTGCCGTCGGCGGCCTTCGAGCACAGATCGACGGTCGCGAGTGCGCTGTTGGGATTGGCCAGCATCATCGTGCCGTCGACGCCGCGCTTGAGGAAAATCTCCTTCTGCGCGATGTCGCAGGAGAAATCGCTCATCTTCGCGCTGGCCGCGCAGCGCCACTGGTCGGCTTCGCCCTGGCAGGAATAGGTCTGCGTAACCTCAGCCGATTTCTGCCGTGTGGTGACGGTAACGGCAATGTCGGCGCCGTCTGGCCAGTTGGCGGCGTCGCCACCCGAGGCGAAGGACGCCAGCTCTACCTTGCCGCGGAAAACCCGGATCGACTGGGTGAGTTGATCGGGGTGCGAGCCGAGATGCGCTGCATCGTAGTCGCGCCCATAGCAGAAGGCCTGGTCCGGCTTCAGCCGCTCGCGCAGCGGCGGGCCTAGCGCCGGGTCGACCGGATCGATGCGCGCGAACTCCGCCTTGCAGGTCGCCGCTGGGATCGGGTCGAGGCGAAAATTGTCGTCATCCTTGCCGAGTGCCTGCCTGCTATATTCCGCAGCGCCAAGTTCTTCTTCCGAACCGGCATCGAGATAGATGTCGGGCTGCAGATCCGAGAGGAACAGCCGGCCCTTGTCGTCGACCTTCAGCGACGCAAGCGTCCGGTCGCATTCCATGCCGCAATGGATCGGGCCTGTCTGGCCGTCTTCGGACGCATGATTGCACCAGCCACCGGCCCATTCCGGCGACTTGGCGCCGCGCACGGTGGTGGCGATGAAGGCATTGTAGGACGTGTCGGAATTCGCGGTCGGTTCCTCGTTTGGCCGGCTGACCGGATCATGGCCGTAGTAGAAGAAGATCCGCGCCACCTTCTGCTTCGGGTGCGCCTTGAGATGCCCCGCATCATAGACGCGGCCGAAACAGGCATCAGCGCCGTTCGGACTGAGTTCGGTGAGCTTCAGCGCATCGTCGGCGGAGGCCGATCCGGCAAGCAAGCCAAGCAGCGCCGCGCCAAACCCGGCGCCGGCGACTGTCTTCCATTCCCCTGCCCTGAACGCCATGTGATCTCTCCTCCGCATCGACAGGACGCAACGTCAATTTATGCTAGTATTGCGGCCGCAGCCACGCAATTCGCGGCGGGCCGCCAAGCGGAGGAGGATTCCATGCGTCGGCGCGATATGTTCCGCGCGGTTCTTGCCGGAACCGGAACGCTTCTCGGTTTGCGGGCAGCACAGGCAGCCGCCACCGAGCCCGCAAGGCAAAAAGTCGCCTACCACTTGAGCGACACCGACAAGGTCAATTTCGTGCTCGGCAACATCAAGAACCACTATGAGGGCACCGGCGGCAATGTCGACATCGTGCTGGTCGTGCATGGTCCCGCGCTCGCGGCCTTCAAGTCGAAAGGCATATCGGCTGCGATTTCCGGGCGCTTCGCCGGCCTGGTGCGGCAGGGGCTGGAACCCCATGCCTGCGCCAACACCATGCAAGGCATGGATATTTCGCTCCCCGACCTGCTCGCCGGGTTTCATGCCGCCGACAAGGGCGGCGTCGTCAAACTCGCCGAACTGCAAGGCCAGGGTTACGCCTATCTGCATCCGTAGAGCGGTTTGTTTGGCGCAAATTCCCCTAGGGAAAGCGCTCCACACGTTTCCTTGAATTGCTCAAAGGCTTGAACACCGGGGTGGCAAGGGCCTACGAAGGACAGGCAGACCTCCCGGAGGAAGAACCGTGCCAGCCACCACACTCAGCATACCCGATCTTGCCGGCAAGGCAGTGCTGGTCACCGGTGCGTCGACCGGCATCGGAGCGGCGCTCGCGCTGGCCTATGCAGCGCAGAAATGCAAGGTGGCGCTGCACTACAATTCGAGTCAAGACGCCGCCGAGAAGCTCGGCCTGACGATTGCCGACAAGGGCGGCGAGGTGTTTCTCGTTCAGGGCGATTTTTCCGTTGCCGCCGATGTCGAGCGCGTCGTCGAGGACAGCGCGCAATATTTCGGCCGCCTCGACGGGCTGGTCAACAATGCCGGCGGCATGCTTGGCCGCATCCCTTATGCCGAGCAGACCGAGGCGCATTACGACGCTGTGATGGACCTCAATGCGCGCTCGGTGCTGACTGCTTCGCGCAAGGCGATCCCGTGGCTGAAGAAACAGGGCGGCTTCATCGTCAACACCTCCTCGATCGCCGCGCGCAACGGCGCCGGCGGCGGCGCCGGGCTTTACGGCTCAGCCAAGGCCTTCGTCTCCAATGTGACGCGCGGCATGGCCAAGGAACTGATCGGCTTCGGCATCCGCGTCAACGCGGTAGCGCCCGGAACCATTCTCACCCCGTTCCACGAGCGCTATTCGACCGACGAGCAGATGAAGGGCATGGTCGCCACCATTCCGCAGGGACGCGCCGGCACGGCGCAGGATTGCGTCGGCGCCTATCTGTTCCTCTCTTCGGACCTTCTCAGCGGCTACATCACCGGCCAGGTGATCGAGGTGAATGGCGGCCAGTTGATGCCTTGAACGGCTACCGGCATACTGGCGGTCTGCATGTTCTTGTCGAAAACCTCAAAGAGAGACAACGGAATGTACGGACTGATCGGCAAGATGCGGGCGGCGCGCGGCCAGCGTGACGCGGTCATGGACCTTCTGCGCGACAGTACAGGCGCCCTGCCGGGCTGCCTGAGCTATATCATCGCGCGCGACCCCGCCGATGCCGACGCGATCTGGGTCACCGAAGTGTGGACCGACGCCGAAAGCCACAAGGCCTCGCTGCAGCTTCCCGAAGTCCAGGCGGCGATCGCCAAGGCGCGGCCGTTCATCGCCGGCTTCGAATTCCAAGTCGAGACCCACCCCGTCGCCGGCTTCGGGCTGGCTGACGGCAAGACGGGGTGATCCGCCCACGGCTTATGCCGAGGCGAGGTTCGCACTCCAGGTGCAATATCGACAGGTGAACAATCTCGACCCCGGGTTTTGCCAGTCATCGCGCTCCACTTGTAATTCTCTGAAAATGGACTAAGTTCTGTGGACTAAGTCCATTTGGAGAAACCTGCGATGCAGACCGTGAACATCCACAATGCGAAGACCAATCTTTCACGTCTCGTTGACCGAGCTGCCAAAGGTGAGCCGTTCATCATCGCCAAGGCGGGCAAACCATTGGTGAAAGTCGTGCCTATCGATCAGCCGGCCTCGTCGCAGGCGCGAAGACTCGGTTTTATGGCCGGCCAGTTTTCCGTTCCCGACGATTTTGACCGCATGGGTGGCGAGGAGATTGAGCAACTGTTCGGTGTCAACACTTGAAACTGCTACTCGACACCCATTTGCTGCTGTGGGCGGCTGGCGAACCGGATCGGCTAACACCTGCGGCTCTCGCCGAGATTGAGGACCCCGAGAACGAATTGCTGTTCAGTCCCGCCAGCCTTTGGGAGATCGCAATCAAACGACGACTGGGACGGGATGATTTCCAGGTCGATCCCCGTTTGCTCCGGCGAGGCCTATTCGACAATGGCTATCACGACTTGCCGATCACCAGTGAACATGCCCTCGCCATCGACGGACTTCCGGCGATCCACAAGGATCCCTTCGATCGAATCCTGGTCGCCCAGGCAACCATTGAGGGGATTACCTTGCTGACGATGGACGATCTTGTCGCCCGTTATCCTGGTCCTATCCGAAAGCTCTGACACCTTGGTAAACTGCGTGACTCGCGCGTCACACAGCTTCCTTTTTCGGCAAAGCGGGGGTTCGCATCGTCCCGCTTCAAGTCTAAGACCGAAACATGGATTCCTCGGCCGAGCAGCCATCCCCGGACCTGCCCACACTCGAGCGCATGGCGCGGATGCGCAAGCTCTGGCAGTGGCTTGCCCTGCTGGTTGTTTCCCTGCTGTTTGCCGGCGCGCTGGAACTCGCCACTCTGCCGGCGGCGTTGCTGATCGGACCGATGCTGGCGGCCATCGTCGCCGGCACCAATGGCGCCACGGTGCGTGTGCCGCGCCTTCTGTTCGGCGCCGCCCAGGCGATCGTCGGCTGCCTCGTCGCCAGCTCGATCTCGGCCGACATCTTTCCGGTCTTCTACCAGGAATGGCCGCTGTTTTTCGGCGTCGTGGTGGCGACCGTCACTGCCTCCAGCCTGCTCGGCTGGCTGATCAGCCGCTGGCGCATCCTGCCCGGCACCACCGCCGTCTGGGGCTCGTCGCCGGGTGCGGCCACCGCCATGGTGCTGATGGCCGGTGCCTTCGGTGCCGACCAGCGTCTCGTCGCTTTCATGCAATATCTGCGCGTCATCTTCGTCTCGATGACCGCAGCACTCGTTGCCAAGATGTGGGTCGACACCTCGGGCGTCGAAATCCCGCCCATCGTCTGGTTTCCGCCGATCGACCGCCAGGCCTTCGCCGCCACCATCGGCATCGCGCTGGTTGGCGGCCTGGCGGGAAAGATTTTCCGGCTGCCCTCGCCCTTCTTCCTCGGCACCTTTATCTTCGGCACCGTCGTCCATCTTGGCTTGGGCGTGGAGATGCAATTGCCGCAATGGCTGCTGGCCGTCAGCTACGCCATGGTCGGCTGGTCGATCGGCCTGAACTTCACAAGGGCGATCCTGCGCCATGCAACGCGCGCATTGCCGCAGATAATCGCCTCGATCGTGGCGCTGATCGCCTTTTGCGGCGTCCTTGCCTTCCTGATCAGCCATCTCCTGGGCATCGATCCGCTGACCGCCTATCTGGCGACCAGCCCCGGCGGCATGGACAGCATCGCCATCATCGCCGCCGCCGCGCAGAACGTCGACATCTCCTTCGTCATGGCCCTGCAATCGGCACGCTTCCTGATCGTGCTGCTGGTCGGCCCGAGCGTCGCTAGGCTGGTGGCCAGAAGCGTCAGGCAATAAGCAGCGACTAGTCCTCGCCGCCCTCGCCCACGCTATGCACATCCCGACGCCAGTAGGCCGTAACCAGGTGCCGGTCGCGCGGCAGGCCCCACTGCTTGCGCACGATCTTGCGTATCTCCCGGAAATCGCCGAATTCGCAACTTGCCCAGACGTACAGGCCGTCGGCAAGCGCCATGTGATTGCGCTCACGCAAGGCGGTCGACAATAGGCCCGCGGTGCCGGCCTCGAGGCCGCGCCGGTAAAGCCAGGTGATGTCGATATTGTCCCCTTGCGCCAGCGCCATTCGGTCATCCGGGCTATCGACCTCGATCAGCGCCTCGGCACGTGTTGATGGCGGCAGATGCTCCAAAATCCTGCCGATGGCGGGCAGCGCGGTGTCGTCGCCGAGCAGAAGCAAGGTCTGCGCCACCGGGGCGTCGCCGCCGCCGGGTCCGATCATGCCGATGACTTCTCCCGCCCGTGCGTTTTGCGCGAATGTGGCGGCGGGCGTGTTCTGGCCGGGGTGCAACACGAAATCGACATCGAGCCAACCGCTTGCGGCATCCAGCGCCCGGATCGTGTAGACCCGCACGGCAAGCGCATCGTCGCCAGAAGGCCAGACGATCAAGCCGTCAGCGCCCATCGTCGGCCAAACCAGCCGGCGGCCAGGCGGCGGCAGCAGCAGCCGCATGTGCAGGCCGCCATGGCTAAATCGGCCGAGATCCTTGCCGGCGAAGCGCAGGCGCTGCATATGCGCCGATATCCGCGTCGACGACATCACCGTGATCTCGCGGAAGAAGACCGGAGTACCGGCGTCGCTGCCGTCGCCTTGCCAATGGATGCCCTTGGTCGTGCCGAGATGTTCGGCGACATGGCCGGCGACCGTCATCTTCATGTAGGACAGGCAGGTTTCGTCTGTCGCTGCGACGCGGATCAGCACGCTTTCATCATCGAGCGTAGCGCTCAACGAGCCGTAGTAGAGGCGGAGCTCCCACTGGTCGGCAACGCCAGTGTCGATCTCGAATTCGCTGTGCTCTGCGCGCAGCCGGTCCATCACCGATCTGATCGCCGCGTCGCTGATCCGGGTTTGCGCGCTAAGTTGGTCCATCGCTCAAGTCCTTCGAAACGGTTCGGGCAAGGCGCCGCGCGGCACCCTCACCGTCAGCGGCATGCCACAGCCGCTCCGATGTTTCCACATAAACATGACAATATTAATCATATTTATTCGATGAGTTGGCTACGAGCCGCTTGTCGCAGCAAGTCGCTCGGGAAGGAAATCAACGAAGACGCGCACCTTCGGCGACAGATGGCGATTGGAGGGCCACAGCATCCGGAACTGGCCACGGCCGTCGACATGACCATCGAGGACGGTACGCAGCCTGTCTTCGTGCAGCGCCTCGCGCACCAGGAAATCCGGCATGCAAGCTATGCCGAGGCCGGCGAGCGTGGCGCCCTTCAAGGCTTCCATGTTGTTGCAGGTCAGCATCGAGCGGATCTGCGGTTCGGCGCTTCCGGTAGTGAACGGCCACTCCAGCAGCCTGCCGCTGTTCAGGAAGCGGAAGTTTATGCCGAAATGTCTGATGAGATCAGCCGGCACGCTGGGGGCGCCATGGCGGTCCAGGTAGGAGGGCGCCGCGCACAGCAGCATGCGAAAGGGCGCAACGGGTCTCGACACAAGGCGCGAATCCGGCAGTTCGCCGCTGCGGATCGCGACATCGATACCCTCGTCGATGACGTCGACGATCCGGTCGTTGAAATCGATGTCGAGCTCGATCTCGGGATAGCGTGCCATGAACTCCGACAGCACCGGCAGCAGCAGATGATAGGTGACGATCGGGGTGGATATGCGCAGCCGCCCACGCGGTGTTTCCCGTGTCTGCGACAGCATCGCCTCGGCATCGTCGATGTCGTCGAGGATGCGGCGCACCCGCTCGTTGAACAGCTTGCCCTCTTCCGTCAGGCCAATGCGCCGCGTGCTGCGCTGCAGGAGCCGCACGCCGAGTTCCTGCTCGAGCCGGGCGACACTTTTGCCCACAGCGGAAGCCGAGATGCCAAGCGCCCGCCCGGCGGCGACGAAACTGCCGAATTCGGCGGTGCGGGCGAAGGCCAGGAGCCCGTTGAGACGATCCATTGCGTCATTCCATTCGAGCGTTTCAGTCCGATATGCCAGGAGATATAACACCATTTTTCCTGAAATGCCGACGACCTATCTTGTCATCACGACCGGCTCCGCAATCGCGCGGGCCACCGGCGAGTACTGTTTCAGATAGGGAAATCCATGACTTCCTGGACCACAACCGGCTCTGCCGAGAGATGGCTCGTGCTCTTGTCCGTGTGCCTTGCCGCGATGACGATGCCCTTGACCTTCACCGGTCCGGCCGTCGCTCTGTCGCGCATCGCGGCCGATCTCGGCGGCAGTCCGATCGAGCTCAACTGGGTGACAAACGCCTTCATGCTGACCTTCGGCGCCACCCTGATGGCGTCGGGCGCTCTGGCCGACAATCATGGGCGCAAGCGCCTCTTCCTCGTCGGCCTCTCCCTCTATGTCCTGGCGTCGCTGGGCGCGATGCTGGCGCCGGACATCATCTGGTTCGACATTTTCCGGGCCGCGCAGGGTATCGGCAGTGCGGCCGCCTTCGCTGGCGGCGCCTCGGCACTTGCCCAGGAATTCGAAGGGCCGTTGCGGCTGCGCGCCTTCAGCTTTCTCGGCACCAGTTTCGGTATCGGCCTCGCCTTCGGCCCGATCGCGTCGGGCCTGCTCATCTCTGCATTCGGCTGGCGGTCGATCTTTCTTCTGGTTGCAGCACTCGCGATTGCCGCCGCAATGCTCGGCCTGCGGACCATCAGGGAATCGCGAGACCCGGATGCGACTGGCCTCGACTGGGCGGGAGCCGGCACTTTCACGATCGCGCTCGCGTCGCTGACCTATGGCGTACTCCAGGCTCCACAGAGCGGCTGGGCCGATCCCCTTGTCGTCACCCTTCTGGCCGCTTCTGTCATCTGTTTTGTCGCCTTCGTCTTTGTCGAGCGGCGAGCACAACGGCCGATGCTTGACCTCACGCTGTTTGCCTATCCCCGCTTCGTCGGCGTCCAGTTTCTGGCTGCGGCACCCGCTTACGCCTTTGTCGTCCTGCTCGTCCTGTTGCCGATCCGCTTCATCGGCATCGAGGGCATGAGCGAGATCAAGGCCGGGCAATTGATGATCTGCCTATCAGGCCCGCTGCTGATCCTGCCGATGCTCGCCGGACAGCTGGCGCGCTGGATCGCGCCGGCCACGATCTGCGGCGTCGGCCTGCTCGTCGCTGCCGCCGGGCTTGTCTGGCTGAGCCTGACACCACCGGTCGATAGTGCGCTGGTGGCGCCGCTGATGCTGATCGGCGTCGGCATCGCTTTGCCCTGGGGATTGATGGACGGGCTCGCCGTCAGTGTCGTGCCGAGAGAGCGCGCCGGCATGGCGGTCGGCATCTTCAACACCACCCGCGTCGCTTGCGAGGGCGTGGCGCTGGCGATCGTCATGGCGACCCTTTCCGGCTTTACCGCCGCGCATCTCGCCGCACAGGGAACGGCATCTTCGACGCAGGCAGCAGCGGCAGCCCAACTGCTGGTGACCGGCAATCTCGGCGAAGCAGCACAACATCTGCCCCAGGCTGGAGCCATTGTTCTGGTCCAGGCCTACGAGGCGGCGTTCGACAGGTTGCTGATCGTGCTGGCGGCAATCACCGTCATGACCGCTATCGTCGTCTTCCTTGGCCTGCGTCGCGGATCGGCGTCGGAACACGAGACCGTCGCTCTGCCGGCAGGCCAGGAAGGGTAGCTGTCAGCGGACGAGCCCCGCTGTCAGTCGAGCCTGTGCATCAGGTCCTCATCCAGCCAACGGCCGAAGAAATAGACCAGTTGCTTGTGCCACCATGGCCAGTCGTGGCTGACATCGCCGCCCCAGTAGTCGACCCAAGCGGGAATGGATTTGTCGCGCAGGATCTGTTCCAGCCTGCGCGTCTCGACCAGCATCCGCTCTTCCCAGGCGCCCTGGCCGCAGCAGAAGATCAGCCTGAGCGCCTTCAGCCGGGCCAGCAGTTTGGGATCGACGATGCCGGGCAGATAGTCGAGCGGCGAGTTGTAGAAAATGTCGCCCTCGAGCGCTTTGCCGAAGAAGTCGCGCGCCGAATAGACGCCCGACAGGGCAATGACGCCGCTGGCGAGTTCAGGAAAGCGGAAGACGAAGTTCGACGAGTGATAGCCGCCCATCGAACAGCCCGAGAACAGCGGCTTCAGCTTGCGCCCGCCATTGGCCTGCTCGGCTGTGGACAGGAAGTCCGGCAGCGCCTCCTCGCGCACATAGCGGAAATAGGCCTCGTGGCGGGCGATGCGGTGGGCGGCGTCGGCATGCTTGTCGAAGAAGGATTCAGAATCGACGCCGTCGACCGTGAACAGCTGGATGCGGCCGGTGTCGATGAATTCGGCCAGTGCGCCCACCCCGCCGGAATCCTCGAACTGGTAGAACCGGCCCTGCGAGGTCGGGAACACCACCACCGGCCGGCCGGCATGGCCGTAGCGCTTGTATTCCATGTCGCGGCCGAGCTGGCTCGAGAAATTCTTGTGATAGGAAATGTCCATCGCCTCACGCCTTTTCCGCGTGGATGTACGCGACCGCTGCACGCAACGCTGCTTCGTCCTTCGAGCGCATCTGGTAGGCGTAATTTCCCATGGCGCGGCTGAAAACCTCTTCGATGGCCTGATGGTGGACGATCTTGTCACGCTGCGCGGCTAGCACGTCCTCATGGCTGTGCAAATAGTGGAGGCGCCGCTTGCGGCTGGCATAGGCGGTGAAATACTTCCCCTCGTAGGGGCCGCCGGCGGCATCCCTGACCACCATGTCGGCCCATGCCGCGTAGACATCGATGTCGAACGTGTAGTTGATCGCATCGGTCATCCAGGCGCCGGGCGGGCGCATGTTGACCTCCAGCGCGATGACCCGGTCGTCCTTGGTCTCAAACAGCTCGATGTGGAAGAAGCGTTCGCGCACGTCGAATGCTTTCAGGATCTTGCGGCCGGCCTCCTCGACCGCCGGGCTGATCCTGGGAAAGCAGGTGTAGCTCATATGGCGGTCCTTGTTGACCACCTCCATGACGCTCTGGTCGTAGCGGTGGCTGGCCGCCAGCACCACCTCGCCGTCGCGGTTGACCAGCCCGTCGAAGGTCACCACCAGCCCCTCTATGAACTGCTCCATGACGAAGGTCACGTCCTCGGGCTTGTCCCGGAAGAACTGGTCGAGCTCTTTGGCGTTGGAGATCTTGAAGGTGTTCGATGCGCCGGAACCGCTGTCGGGCTTGACCACGACGGGGTAGCCGACGCGCCGGATGAAAGTCATGGCCCCGGCACGGTCAGAGCATTTGCGCTGCGCGATGGTGTCGACGCCGCTCTTGCGGAAGAAGGCACGCATGCGGCTCTTGCGCTTAAGGTTCTTCACGAAATCGAGCTTGGTGCCGTAGATGTTGAAGTCGGTGCGTATGTTGGCTTCCAGCTCAAGCCAATGTTCGTTGAGCGATTCAAAACGGTCGATACGGCCCCATTTGTGGACGAAATGCCCCATCGCCCGAAACACCGGATCGTAGTCTTCCATGTTGGCGACGCGGTAATATTCCGAAAGGGCTGCTTTCAGCTTGGCGTCGAGCGCGTCATAGGGCGCGTCGCCGATACCGAGCACCCTGGCCCCGGCCTTCTTCAAGCGGTCGCAGAAATCCGCGCCGTTGGCGGGAAAATGCGGCGAGAAGAACACGAAATTCATGGACGACCCCTCCCGCGACAGGGGCATCGAAACCCTGTCGATGCCCGAGTCTGGCGCATTTGCCGCGCGTGGGGAAGAGCGCGCATGTTCGGGACAACATCCGACAGATCACGGCCGCCACGCGGCCCCCACTTGCCTCTCACAAGCCGCTCCTGTAAGAGAACCGCCATGAACACGCGCGCCACCAACGCTTCCCGTTCGACCGGTTTTTCCGGCGAGACCGTGCGAGCGCTGGCTTCGACCCTGCTTCTTCTCGGCCTTATCGGCGATCGCCGGGTTCGCTGAAGGAGCGCCCGGCGGTCGAACCGCCGCGCAAGCGCATGCTCCTTGGCAATCACATCAAGCGAACGAAATTCTGGTAAAGGCGCCGCTCGCCATCAATCCACCGAAGGTGGATCCATGAGCCGCCGGGAGAACCGACGATGAACGCACGAGAAGAAATCCGCTCCGATGCCGCGGTAGCCGACACGGATTCGGCCAAAGGGATGCCCGACGCGGCTCGCAAATATCAGCCCTATCCGACCGTCGGCCTCACCGACCGGACCTGGCCTTCGAAGGTGATCGACAAGGCGCCGATCTGGTGCTCGGTCGACCTGCGCGACGGCAACCAGGCGCTGATCGATCCGATGGGCCATGAGCGCAAGGCACGCATGTTCGGCCTGCTGCTCGACATGGGCTTCAAGGAGATCGAGATCGGCTTCCCGTCGGCATCGCAGACCGATTTCGACTTTGCCCGCTGGTGCATCGAGGAAGGCAACGTGCCCGCCGATGTCTCGCTGCAGGTGCTGGTGCAGTGCCGGCCGGAGTTGATCACCCGCACCTTCGAGGCGCTGAAGGGCGCCACCAACCCGATCGTCCATTTCTACAATTCGACCAGCGAGCTGCAGCGTCGCGTCGTCTTCGAAAAGGACGTCGGCGGCATCAAGCGCATCGCCACCGACGCCGCCAAGATGATCACGGACATGGCGGCCAAGGCCGGCGGAGGCTTTCGTTTCGAGTATTCGCCGGAGAGCTTTACCGGCACCGAGCTGGAAGTGGCGCTGGAGATCTGCAACGCCGTCACAGAGATCGTCAGGCCGACGGCGGACAACAAGCTGATCATCAACCTGCCCTCGACGGTCGAGATGTCGACCCCCAACATCTATGCCGACCGCATCGAGTGGATGTGCCGCAACCTCGACAACCGGGAAAACCTGCTGGTCTCGCTGCATCCGCACAATGACCGCGGCACCGGCATCGCCACCACCGAGCTCGGCCTGATGGCCGGCGCCGACCGTGTCGAAGGCACGCTGTTCGGCAATGGCGAGCGCACCGGCAATGTCGACATCGTCACGCTGGCGCTGAACATGTACACGCAAGGTGTCGATCCGTTGATCGACTGCTCCGACATCAACCGGATGAAGGACGTCTACGAATACTCGAACCAGTTGAAGATCCCCGAGCGCCACCCCTATGTCGGCGAACTCGTCTACACTGCCTTTTCCGGTTCGCACCAGGATGCCATCAACAAGGGCATGAAGGCGCTGAAGAAGGCCAATACGAGCCTGTGGGAAGTGCCCTATCTGCCGATCGACCCGGCCGATGTCGGACGCAGCTACGAAGCCATCATCCGCATCAATTCGCAGTCCGGCAAGGGCGGCATCGCCTATGTGCTGCAGGCCGATTACGGCCTCAACCTGCCGCGCAATCTGCAGATCGAGTTCAGCCAGGAAATCCAGGCGATCACCGATGCCGAGGGCAAGGAAGTGCCGGCCAGGCGCATCTACGAGCGCTTTATCGAGACCTATGTCGACCAGCCCGGCGCGCGGCTGAAATTCCTCGATCACCACACCTATCCCAGCACCGAGATCAAGGCCCGGCGCGTCGTCGAGGCGGTCATCCTCGACGACGGCAAGGAAGTGACGATTACAGGCACGGGTACCGGCCCGATCGATGGTTTCGTCAATGCGCTGTCGCGCCATGTCGGCGTCGAGATGTCGGTGCTCGACTATTCCGAGCACTCGATGCAGCGCGGCTCGAACGCGTCGGCCATTTCGTATGTCGAGATGGAGTATCCCCAGGGCAAGCTGTTCGGCGCCGGCATCAACACCAACATCGTCGCCGCCTCACTGGAGGCGGTGATGTCTGCCGCGAACCGTATCGTCGGTAAAAAAGCCGGCTGACGCCCGACGGGAACAAAGATCGGAACCCACCCAACCTGGTGACGGTTCCGATCTTTCGGGCCATTAACCACCGCGGAATTATCCGGTGGGTACGTGATCGCATAACGGGGTGTATACTTGTGTGGTGGTGCGGGACCTATATGATCGCGCCTCAACCTGTGCCGACTTCGAGAGGATCGACACTTGCAGCATGCCACGCCTGCCGCCCCCGCAGTGCGCGAGACACTGGAGCGACTGCTTGCCAGCCAAACGTTCGGCCGATCCGAACGCGCGCGCAAGCTGCTGCGTTATCTTGTCGAACGTGAACAGGCCGGCGAAGCCGACAGGCTCAAGGGCTTTTCCATTGCCATGGATGTTTTCGGCAAGGACGGCGACTTCGATCCGTCCACCGATGCCGTGGTGCGTGTGCAGGCAGGCAGGCTGCGCGAGCTTCTGCAGCATTATTTTGCAAATGAGGGAATCGCCGAGCCGGTCCGCATCGCCATTCCGCGCGGCGGCTATGTTCCAGCCTATGAATTGAACGCGATCCGCCTGCCCGATATTGCCGAGGCTGTTCCCGAACTCAGGCTGGACGGCGCCGCATCCGCCGATCAGTCGAACGAAGCCGGCACGGGCATGCTGGACGCGATGTCTCTGGCTTCCGTACCATCTTCGCCGGCTCCCTCGGTGGCGCGCCATCTCCGCTTTTTCTGGATGGCGATCGCCTTGGTCATCGCCATGCTGGGCGTACTGATCCTTCGCCAGGGCAGCACTGCCTTGCTGGCAGGCGGCGACATCTCGGCAACGCCGGAGATCGCTGGCGCAACCGCAAGCATCACGGCATCGGCAAGGGCTGACGCCCTGCCGCAAGTCTATATCGGACTGAAGGCTGACGGCCCCGACGCCAGCCGTGTCGCCGCATCGCTGCGCGCCGGCCTGAGTGGCTTCGATACGATCGACTTCATCGGCCGCGACACCGCCGGCGATCCGGCCGACGACGCGACGAGCTTCATATTCGACGTCCTATCTGGACCGGACGCAGGCGACATCACGATCGAACTGCAAAGCATGGCGTCCGGACGGGTGCTTCTATCGCGCAATCTCACCCCCGCCGACAGCGCACCTGCCGCGGTCGAAGACCGTATCGCCGACATGCTGAGCTCGGCGCTCCCCGCCTCCGGCACCATCTACAACTATATCGAGCAGACCGGCACGCCAAACGGTCTGACGCAATGTCTGCTGCTCAACGGCAAATATTATCTGGACCAGAACGCCAGGACCCATGAGGCGGCCTATCGTTGCCTCGAGAAGCTGGCCAATGGTGGAACCAAGTCCTCGCTCGTCTATTCGGAACTTGCTTCCCTGCATCTCGAGGCCGTGTCCGATCATTACGCCTATCCGCCCAACGCGACGATTGAAACAGCCGTCGAGTTTGCCCATCGCGGCGTGCAGATGGGTCCGACCAGCCCTTATGCCCATCGCTCCTACGGCTATGTCAGTTCGCGCCTCGGCAATACGGACGAAGCGATCCGCTGGATGCGCAAAGCCTATGAACTCAACCCCTACGATCTCGGCATGGCCGCCGCTTACGGCTACGGGCTGATCTTCGCCGGACGATATGTTGAGGGAACGCCGATCCTTGATCATGCGGCGGAGACCTTCAGCGGGCACCCGACATGGTGGGATTATGGGCTGTTCGTCGGTGAGCTCATGCTCGGCGACATGAACAAGGCAGTCGCAGCCAGCATGGCCCTGAGAACGACGGCAACGAAATCACACTATCTGGCGGCGCGGCTGATCGGCGCCAAGGCTGCCGGACAGGATCATCTGGTGAGCACGCTGCTGAAACAACTGACCACCGAGTTCCCCAAATTTGCCGCCGATCCGCGGGCGACTTTCGTCGAGCGGAAATATCCGGCCGACCTGACCGACCGGCTGGTCCAGGCACTCCGCGCTGCCGGGCTCGGCAGCCAAAGCTGACACCATCGACGTCCGCGCACTGGCTGTGCCGCGTCCCGATGGATTTCCTGCGCTCCGATCGCCGATTGGTCGCCAAGCTCTGTACACAACCGTACAAATCGCGAAAATTTTACTGGTCATCACGTTGGACTAGGAGCAATTCAGCCACCATTGGGTGTCGCGCATTCTGCAATAACAAAAAATCAGCTTTCATGACCGCATCACTTTTTGCCGCCGAAGAGGGTGTTGGCTCGAAGGCCATCGTCCTGTTGCACGGTTTCGGCGGCTGCCATGATGTATGGCACGAGGTGATTTCCGCCCTGACGCCTTCCACGCATACGCTGGCCTATGATCTGCCTGGGCACGGGTTGTCGCTCGATTTTCCCGCCGCCGGTCCCGCCAGGGTGGCAGCCAAGGCCGTGCTCGCCGATCTCTCGGAGCGCCGCCTGAAGCGCGTTCATCTCGTGGGCCACTCGATGGGCGGTGCCGTGGCGGCGCTGATGGCGCTGGCCGAGCCCGAAAAGATAGCCTCACTGACGCTTCTGGCGCCGGGCGGCCTTGGCCCCGAAATCAATGGACCGCTGTTGCGCCGCTATGCCGAAGCCGCGGATCGGTCCGAGATCCGCTCCTGCCTCGCCGTCATGTCGGGGCCTTCAGCCCCGCCGCTCGAACATACGGTGGACACCCTTTGGGAAATGCGCAGGCGACCCGGCCAACTCGAAAAGCTCGTCGAGATCGCAGCCGCCATGACCGTGGACGGTCGGCAAGGCGTCATCCCACACGATCGCCTCGATGGACTGAACATGCCGGTGATGGTGGCATGGGGAATCAGCGATGCGGTGCTGCCCTTTACCCAGACGGATGACCTGCCGGCGCATTTTCACGTGCACCACGTGCTGGAGGCCGGCCATATGCTGGCTGAGGAAGCCCCCGACCTTGTTGCCGAGATCATTCGCCGCAACACCAATCGTCGCGCCAGGCCACACCGCCAGAAATTCGCCGCCGCAGCCAGCTGACCTTTTTCGCGCACGACAACCTTCCTGGACACCCGGGGCCGTCGATCTCGCCAGTGCATTTTGCCGGCGGCTGTGTTAACCCGGTGTTAACCAAACCTACGAGGCAGACGCCGATGAAGGAAGCAGGCGAGAAGACCATCGACCAGTCCAAGAAACTGTCCGATGCCATCCGTGATGTCAAAAATGCCTTCGCCGACCGCGACGACGTCGTCGTCGACATGCGCGAGGCGCATCGCATGCGTCTCGATCTGCTCGCCGCAGAACTGGCACCGGTTTTTGCCGATGTTCCGGCCGATATGGACAATTTCGACTTTGTCGTCTCGTCCGGCTTGCAGCCGCGCCTGTGGATCGACGCCATCAGCCATGTCGCCATGGGGCGCGACCGCCGGACCTATCGCTTCCTCAAGGACACCCGTATCGGCCGAGTGGTGCTTGCCGAATCCACCGAGATGAAGCCGGTTGCCGATTCCGTGACGCGCTATGTCGCCGAGCGCATCGTCGAGCGTCAGAGGATGCTGGAAGGCGGCGTCGAACCCGCCGTCGCCGGCCTGAAACGTGCCTATGTGCCGGAAGCCGAACCGCCGCTGCGCGCAACGGAGCGCGGCAAACGCTGGTCGGCCCTTCTGTCCGGGCTTGGCCTGGTCGCTGCCGGCGCACTGGTCGGCCTTGTGGTGTCGGTCGTCCTGTTCTGGGACCGCATCGTGGCCATGGTTGTCAATTTGCGGCCATAGCGGCCTCGGCGCCAAGCTCCACCGTCTGCAGATCGGATGGCGGTATGGACGGCCCGGTCAGGCCGCGCCGTGTCAGCCGGATCCGCCAATTGCCCGCCTCGCCGTCAATGTCGAACAGATTGTACTGCGCCGCCGGGTTCTTGCCGCCCGGCGCCTGGCCGGCGGCAGCGACACCGACCGCCGGGATCCTGACGCCGCGACCGCCTATGAAGAACAGCGACGGCAGATGCGAATGGCCGTGCAGCACAAGGTCGGCGCCGTGGCGACGAATGATCTTGTTGAAGCGGGCAATGCCGAACAGCCGCTTGTGCTGCGGGACCGCACCGCGCACCGGCGGATGATGGATCATGATGACGCGGAACAGCCCCTGTCCGGCGGTATCCCCAAGGATTTTGCCGAGCCGCTTCGCTTGGCCTTCCATGAAGAAACCATTGGCCATGAAGGGTGCCGTGGCGCGCGCCGTCGAGACACCGATCAGCGCGACGTTGCCGCGCACGCGCAGATAGGGAAATGCGTTACGATCGACCGGCGTGTTGACACCGTCGCCGCTCATCCACGCCGCCCAGGATCGGCAGACCTTGTCGAAGGCGCCTGGCACATAGGCATCGTGATTGCCCGGAACGACCGAAACATCATGCGGCGGTCCCAGCGTCTCCAGCCAGTGCCTGGCCATCTCGATCTCGCCGTCGAGCGCCAGATTGACCAGGTCGCCGGTGACGGCGAGGTGGTCAGGCGTGTTCGCCTTGATGTCTGCGACGATCGTGTCGATGACCGCATCATGCATATGGCGGCGGCGGTTGCGCTGCCAGTTGACATAGCCGAGCACGCGCTTGGAGGCGAGATCGCGATAGGATACATCGGGGAGCGGCCCCAGATGGACATCGGAAATATGCGCGAGCCTGAACATACAACCTTCATAGGCGACGCGCGCGCGGCTTTCCACCCACGGTTTCGCTATCAATGACGAGCCCTGAAGATGCTGTCCGCCAGACCGGCTGGCCAGGTTTGAGGGCCAGGCTGTTCCATCTCTATTTCGTGCTGCGGAGGCCGATGACGCTTGGCGTACGCGGCCTGATCCACGACAGGGCGTCCAAGTCCGTCTTCCTCATTCGCCATACCTACGTACCAGGCTGGCAGCTGCCCGGCGGCGGCGTCGAAGTCGGCGAGACGATGAACGAGGCACTGGCCCGTGAACTGGCCGAGGAAGGCAACATCGCTCTCACCGCCCCGCCGGTGTTCAAATCGATGCATTTCAACCGCCGCTCCAGCCGCCGCGACCATGTCGGCTTTTATTTGCTCGAGCATTTCAGCCAGACGGCGCCGAAGCGGCCGGATCACGAAATCGCCGAAGCCGGCTTCTTCCCGCTCGACCGCTTGCCGCAGGGCACGACGCCCGCGACGCTGCGCCGGATCGCCGAGGTTTTTGACGGCGAGCAGCCCTCGCCCTACTGGTAGATCAGGCCGCCGCTTTCTCGAACCGCGCCCGGTCGTGTGGCGCGCCATAATCCAGTTCCGGTCCGACAGGCACAATCCGCGTCGGATTGATCGTCTGGTGGCTGCCGTAATAATGCGCCTTGATGTGAAGCAGGTTCACCGTCCCGGCCACACCAGGCATCTGGTAGAGATCACGCAGATAGTTGGACAGGTTCGGGTAGTCGGCGATACGGCGCAGATTGCATTTGAAATGGCCGACATAAACCGGATCGAAGCGCACCAGCGTGGTGAACAGCCGCCAGTCGGCCTCGGTGATAGGACCACCGACGAGATAGCGCTGCTTCGACAGCCGCTCCTCCAGCGTATCCAGCGCTGTGAACACCTCACCGAACGCCTCTTCATAGGCACGTTGCGTGGTGGCGAAGCCGGCGCGATAGACGCCGTTGTTGACCGCGGGATAGACCAGCGCATTGATGCGATCGATCTCGCCGCGCAATGCCTTCGGATAGAAATCGAGGCTGGCGTCGCCCCATTCGTCGAAGGCTGAATTCAGCATGCGGATGATTTCGGAAGACTCGTTGGAGACGATGGTCTGCTCCTTTTTGTCCCACAGCACCGGCACAGTCACCCTGCCCGAATAGGCGGGATCGGCCTTGGCATAGATCTGGTGCAGGAAGTCGAGGCCATAGAGCATGTCGCCCGTGGCGCCGTCCTCAGCCACGAACGTCCAGCCGTTGGCGCCCATGAAATGATGCACCACCGACACCGATATGACGCCTTCCAGCTTCTTCAGCGCGCGAAAGATCAACGTCCGGTGGGCCCACGGACAGGCAAGCGAGACATAGAGGTGATAGCGGCCGGGCTCGGCCTTGAAACCACGCGTTCGGCCTTCGGCAGGCGCCCCGTCAACGGTGACCCAGTCGCGCCATTGCGACTGCGTCCGCACGAACCTGCCACCATTGTCCGCTGTATCGTACCAGCGGTCCTGCCATCTTCCTTGGACCAGCATTCCCATGCAAATCTCCTTGCGTCCTGTTGGTTGATGTGGGCGCAAGGCTGCCCTGTCGAAGACGTCAGGTGCTGAACAGACCGTCACTTGGCGGAAATGACGAACAAAACGGCCGATTGCAGCGGCGGGAAATTGATGCTAGCGGACAATCCGCATGTTCGATTTTGCTTTGATCCGGTTTGACCGACGACGAAAGGGCGCCCGCGCTTGATGAAGCGCTGACTGGCGAATGCTGCCGTTTGCAGCAACCTTTCCTCTTTACCGGAACGCAAAGACCATGAGCCTTGCCGACGTGAAATACCTGCCGGAAACCCCGGCGCACGACCCCGAGATCGAAGCCATCAACGACGAAGCCTTCGGGCCCGGCCGCTTTGTGCTGGCCGCCTACAAGATTCGTGAGGCCGGAGGGCACGAGCGCTCGCTGTCCTTTGTCGCCGTCGATGGCGACATCGTCGTCGCCTCGGTGCGCATGACCCGCATCGCCGCCGGTGCCGGCCGCGCATTGATGCTCGGGCCGCTCGCGGTGCGGCCGGCCTTCAAGAATCTCGGCATCGGCCGCCGGTTGGTGGCGATCGCGCTGGAGGCCGCCGCCCGGGCCGGCGCACCTGCCGTCATGCTGGTCGGTGACGAACCCTATTACGGGCCGCTCGGTTTCAAGCGGATTCCGCGCGGCCAGATTTCGATGCCGCGCCCCGTCGATCTCGACCGGCTGCTGTCGCACGAGATCGCGCCGGGCGCGGTCGCCAGGCTCTTGGGCGAGGTCTGCCACGCCGATCAGGCCAGGGTGGCCGATCCTGTCGCCGCGATGACTTGACCTTTCCCGTCGATCTGGCGCCTGATCCGTCCCACTGTTCCTGAGATCAAAGGATGACGTCATGAACCCCAACGGCCAGATCGCGATCGTCACCGGCGGCGGCTCCGGCCTTGGCGAGGCAACGGCGCGCGCGCTGGCCGCCAAGGGCGCCCGCGTCGCCATC
>NZ_RZTB01000047.1:23346-45308 GCF_003997735.1 Mesorhizobium sp. M7A.F.Ca.MR.148.00.0.0
CCCGCGTCGCCATCTTCGACGTGGGTATTGACCGCGCCGCCAAGGTCGCGGCCGAGATCGGTGGTATTGCCGTCCAGTGCGACGTCAGCAGCGCCGACAGCGGAACCGCTGCGCTCGCCGACGTAGGCGCCAAGCTTGGCGAGCCGCGGATCCTGGTCAACTGCGCCGGCATCGCCATCGGCGTGAAGACGATCGGCAAGGATGGTCCCCACCCCCTTGATCAGTATCGCAAGGTGATCGAGGTCAATCTGATCGGTACGTTCAACATGATCCGCCTCGTCGCCGAGCGCGCGTCGAAGCTCGAGCCGCTGCAGGGGGGCGAGCGCGGCATCATCGTCAACACCGCTTCGGTTGCCGCCTATGATGGCCAGATCGGCCAGGCCGCCTATGCGGCATCCAAGGGCGGCGTCGTCGGCATGACGCTGCCGGTGGCGCGCGACCTTGCCCGTTCCGGCATCCGCGTCTGCACCATCGCGCCCGGCATCTTCAAGACGCCGATGATGGCCGGCATGCCGCAAGAGGTTCAGGATTCGCTGGGCGCCGCCGTGCCTTTCCCGTCGCGCCTGGGCGAACCGTCCGAATATGCCGCTCTCGCCCTGCACATCATCGAGAACCAGATGTTGAACGGCGAGACCATTCGTCTCGATGGCGCCATCCGCATGGCGCCGAAATAGAAGGTCATGAACGCCGGCCTGTCCGCTGCCGCTAAAACCGGTCCGCTGACCGGGCTGAAGGTGATCGAGATGGCCGGACTCGGACCGGTGCCGCTGGCGGGCCTGATGCTGTCGGAGATGGGCGCGCAAGTGTTGCGCATCGAACGGACGGGGACGAGCGAGCTCCTGTCGCTGCCGGATGAGTACAACATCGACCGCCATGGCCGCGCCCTCCTGCGCCTCGACCTGAAGCGCCGTGAAGGCACCGATCTGTTGCTGCGCCTTGCCGAAAAGGCGGACATGTTGCTCGAAGGGTTTCGCCCGGGTGTCATGGAACGGCTTGGCCTCGGCCCCGAAACGGCGCTGGCGCGCAACCCGGCGCTGATCTACGGCCGTATGACCGGCTTCGGCCAGGGCGGCCCGCTCGCCGGCCGCGCTGGCCACGACATCACCTACCTCGCCTATAGCGGCGTGCTGCACGCCATCGGCCATGCCGACGGCCGTCCCGTCCCGCCGCTCAACCTTGTCGCCGACTATGGCGGTGGCGCCATGATGCTGATTGCCGGCGTGCTGGCCGCCCTGTTCCAACGTTCTCGCACGGGCAAGGGTGACGTCATCGACGCAGCGATGGTCGACGGCGCCTCGATGCTGGCGGTGCCCCTGCACGCCTTGACGGCGGCCGGCTTGTGGAGCGACAAGCGCGGCGCGAACCTGCTCGATTCCGGCGCCCCGTTCTACGACACCTATGAGACGGCGGATGGCGGGCACATCGCCATCGGCTGCCTCGAGCCGCAATTCTTCACCGAGTTCGCCAGGCTGCTGCCGCTCGACGAGCGCTTTGCGTCCGGCCAGTACGACAAGGCCCTGTGGCCGCCGATGCGCGCCGCCATTGCCGATCGGATCCGGCAGAAACCACGCTACGACTGGGACCTGCTGTTTGCCCAGACCGATGCCTGCGTGGCCCCCGTCCTGTCGCTGCAAGAGGCGAAGCACCACCCGCACAATCGGGCACGCAACGCCTCTGTGACGACAGGTGCATTTGAGCGCCCGGCCCCCGCGCCGCGTTTCTCGAGCTCGCAACCGACATTGGCCACTATGCCAGGCAATGAGGATTTGTCGCCATCGGCAATTCTGGCACGTTTCGGCTTTGCGAAAGCCGAGATCGACGGCCTTGTCAAATCCGGCTTGCTGACCGATAACGATAACTAGAGAAGAAAGATCAACTTACTGCGGTGCTGCCTTGGACGAGCCGAAAAAGGACGTGATCCGCGAGACGGACGCCGAAGCGATCCGGCTGGCGAAGACGCTTCTGCGCAGCGCCCGCTTTGGCGCCCTGGCGGTGATCGAACCGCAAACCGGCTCGCCGCTGGCCAGCAGGGTCGGCGTGGCCACCGACATCGATGGCGCGCCGCTGATCCTGGTGTCGATGCTTTCGGCGCACACCGGCGCCCTGCTTGCCGATCCGCGCTGCTCCCTGTTGCTCGGCGAACCGGGCAAGGGCGACCCGCTGGCGCACCCGCGCCTGACATTGATCTGCCAGGCAGCACGGCTTGAGCGCGGATCTGCCGAACACGCCCGCGTCGAGCGCCGCTATCTCAATCACAATCCCAAGGCGAAACTTTACGCCGGTCTCGGCGACTTTTCGATCTTTCGCCTCGGTTCGCAACGCGCCAGCCTCAACGGCGGCTTCGGCAAGGCCTATCACCTCGATCGATCGGATTTGCTCACCAGCGGACCGATCGTCGAGGAACTCGCGGCGCGCGAACAATCGGCCATCGACCACATGAACGCCGACCATCTCGACGCGATCGCCGTTTACGCACAGTATTTCGCGAAAGTATCCGGAAACGGCTGGCGTGTTGCCGGATTCGATGCCGATGGCATGGACCTGGTGTCGGGCGACGATGTTTGCCGTGCCTTTTACCCACAACCTTTGGCGGCGGCAGGCGAATTGCGGCACGTTCTGGTCGATATGGCCAAGGCCGGCCGAGCCATTGTCGACGCCGGGACGGAGACTTAATTAAGCTGGACCAAAAGCAACACTTGAGATTTAAGTGAAATGCTCTACCTTTTGGTGACGCTGAATCGCCAGCGCCGATCGACAAGTGAATTTATGGAATCAGACGCCATTGCCCCCATGGCGTCGGGATGAACAGGAAGCATGGGGGATCGATGGTCTCGACAAAGCTAATCGTGAACGCCGAATCGGCGGCAGAGTTTCTCATGCTGATGGGCAATGAGAAGCGACTGTTGATCATGAGCTACCTCGCCGAAGGTGAGATGTCGGTTGGAGCCATTGCCGAGAAGGTGATGCTCAGCCAATCCGCCCTGTCCCAGCACCTCGCCAAGTTGCGGGCGCTCGACCTAGTCGAGACCCGCCGCGACCGGCAGATGATCTACTACTCCTGCAAATCCGACGCCGTGCGAGAACTGCTTGTCATGCTGGACGGCATTTTCGGCAGCGGCAAGGATGATCTGTCCCAGATGGCGCACCGTTTGCGCCGTGCTGGAACCTGACCACATAGCGCCGATCTCGCCGGCGATTTCAGAGCGACATGCGCCCATCCGGGGCGTACAGAGCTGGCTGATTGTCCCGAATTGTCGCATCGTGCTTTCCAAACAAGGTGAGCGCCGGGAAGCGGTCCGGATTTTCGGGCCGATGCGACGGTCGCGAGGAATGCATGGATCCCATTCGCATCGACGACCCGCAAGATCCGCGCGTCGCTGCGTATCTCGACATTCGCGAGCGTGACCTCGCCGGCCGGCAAGGCCGCTTCGTCGCCGAAGGCAAGGTGGTGCTCGACCTGCTGCTCTCGACCGGGCGCTTTGCCGCCGAATCGATCCTGGTCCTGGAAAACCGGCTGGCAGGTCTCGACAACATCCTGAGCAAGGCGCCCGCCGACCTCCCGGTCTATGTCGCCACCAGCGCGGTGATGGACGCTATCGCCGGATTTCATATGCATCGCGGCATCCTGGCCATTGGCCGCAAGGGAGAGCCGCAGCCGGCCGAAGACCTGCTCGACGGCTTGCCGCCTCGGGCGCTGGTCGTGGTGCTCGTCGGCATCGCCAACCATGACAATGTGGGCTCGATCTTCCGCAATGCCGCCGCCTTTGGCGCTGACGCGGTCCTGCTGGATGCGACATGCTGCGACCCGCTCTATCGCAAGGCGATCCGCGTTTCGGTCGGCGCCGCGCTCAAGATCCCTTTCGCATCGTTCTCCGACACCGCCGGCTTCACGACAATGCTCGCCCGACGTGGCTTCGATCAATTCGCGCTGTCGCCACGCGGGAAGACCGACATCCGCGATGCGCAGCGCAGCAAGCGCCTAGCGCTCTATCTCGGCACCGAGGGCGAAGGCTTGCCGGACGACCTGCTCGCAAGCCTGCACGACGTGCGGATCACCATGGCGGAAGGCTTCGACAGCCTGAATGTCGCCGCAGCTTCAGCCATTGCGCTGCATCATTTTTCGGCTAGAGCAATTCTAGGAAAAGTGTGAAGCGGTTTTCCGTCCAGAATTGCGTCAAAGCAAAGAGTTAGGGCATTTCGCCGTTTCCGTGAAACGGTGAAATGCTCTAAGGAGGCCTGATTCAGCTTGTCGCGTCAGCCTTCTGCAGCGCGCGCACGCGGTCGGCAAGACTGCGGTCACCGTTGCCGGAGCGGGCGTCCGACGGTACCGCCAATGCCTTGGCGATCGGCGAACCAGGCCCCTCGAGCTTCGCCGTCAGATGGACGACCTCCGCCGCCAGCGCGTTCATCTGCTCGCGCAAGGCGGAGCTGCTGTCCGTGGCCGTGGACGCGGCCAGTGCGGTGAGGTCGGCCTTCAGCCGCTTGTTCTCGCGCGCCAGCGCCGTCAGCCTCGCCTCGAGCTGCTCACGGTCACTGTCGAGCTTGGCGATTGCCTTGTCCAAGTCATCGCTCTTGGCGACATCGCCGCCCTTGCCGACCAGGCGCAAGGCTGGCGCGCTGTCTTCGGATTTCGATCTTTCGCGCATGCGTGCCAGTTCCTTTTCGCGGCGGTCGAGTTTGTCTTCGCGATCGGCAAGTGTGGCCAGCAGCCGCTCGACCTTCTTGTCGAGTTCGGCGGTCCTTTTCTTCTCGGCTTTCAGGGCCTCCCGCGCGGCCTTGCTTTCGGCCGCGATTTCCTGGCCCCGCCTGTCGGCTTCCTTGCGCTGGCCGCGCAGCATCGCAATGTCACTGGCGAGTTTCTGCATTTCGGACTCCCGCGCCACGAGCTCGATCTGTCGGCTGCTCGAGGAAAAACTGGCGTCGTCATACATGCGCTCCAGCTTTTGCAGCTCAAGTGCACGCTTCTCCAGCTTGCGTTCGGTTTCCTTCAGACGCTCCGAAAGCTGCTGCAACTCGCCCTCTCGCTGGCGCAGCGCTTCGTTCTTCGCGCCCAGCTCGGTCAGCGCCTGGTTCTTGTCCGTCCGCTCGACCGCCAGGCCCTTCATGGCCTCGCGACCGCGATTGATCTCGACGAGTTGTTCGGCCGCCTTCTCTCGCAACGCCTTGACGCTGATTTCCAGGCGGCGCGTCGTCATGGCGTATTCGGCGCGGATGCGATCCTTGTCCGCCTGGATTTCGGTTTGCGTCAGAGGGATCGAGGATTCGACGCGTTTGCGTGTAAGCGTGACCGCACGACGCCATATGGCCGGAGCCACCATGAGCGCCAGAAAGCCAGCGCAGAGAAAGCCGAGGACGAAGAACAGGACCGACTGGACCAAGTGACTACCCGTTGTGGCCGGTAAGCATCAAACCAGATAAACCAAAAGCGTCTAGAGCGCTTTGACTGTGCCACGTTGACATGGCGGAAATCCAGCGTTGCGGCAAGGGTTTGCCGCAACGCCACGAGTTTAATGCATGTCGACCCAAAAGCGGTCCCGGTTTTGGGCAACGACAGCCAAGGACTTCAGCTTAGAACGGATTCCAGGTGGCGCGCTCGGTAAGCTTCAGATAGCCGAGATTGACGCCAAGCCGGGCACCGACACCGGTGCGGATCGGCACCAAAACCACATTGTTGTTCTTCAGCACGTTGAAGCCGACGCCAGCCACCACATAGGCCGAACCGGCGACGCCGCCATAGCGGTTGTAGAGGCTGCCCACATCGTCGAGATTGTAGACCAGCATCATCACCCGCGACCCCTCGCCGCCGAAATCCCAGCCGAGCGATGGGCCTTGCCAGAACACTTTGTGATCGCCGGCATTCTTGGTGTAGAGCGTGCCTTCGCCATAGGTCAGGCCACCGATCAGCGCGCCCGAGCCCTCTTCGCCCAGCAGATAGCCGTTGGGCAGGCCGTAGGAAGCAAAAATCTTCTCGACGACCGTGGCGAGCCCGCCCGATGTCGCGCCGAAGAACTTGTGACCGGAATCGACAATCTCCTGAGCGGTGTATTCCTGGGCCCGCAGGGCTGAAGTCGAGAAGACGAGAACGCCCAGGAGCGTGACCGCCATTGAGAAGACACGGAGAAAGCTCCGGTCGTAGTATCGGGAAAACATGCTTCCAATCTCCGTCAGGGAGCACCTTCGCCGACGCCTCGCACCCCGTACGGCTCTTTTAGCCGGCCGTTAAGGGTAACTGTTAGGGGCAAACTATGCCGTAATCCTTTTTCAACCATTAAGCTCCCACATGAACATGGCGGTTCGAAGGCTGTTTGGGGTCGCTCAAGTGGGGCCGGCAGCCTGCGTGAACATGCCATTTGCCACAACCACAATTTGGATTTGTTGCTGCACGCACGGGCGCTGTGTATTCAGAAAGCCCGAGGAGAGAGTGTGTGATTCGTGTGGCAGGCGACGATCGATCGCCCGGCCATGAGTTGTGAGATTTTGCAGGGATTTTTCGCCGATGGCCGATCTGTTCACCCTTTCCGCACCCGATCTGGCAGCGCTTTTGTGCAGCCGGGTCTGCCACGATATCATCTCGCCGGTCGGCGCGATCAACAACGGGCTCGAATTGCTTGATGAAGGCGGCGCCGACGAGGACGCCATGAAGCTGATCCGTCAGAGCGCCCGCAACGCTTCGGCCCGCCTGCAGTTCGCCCGCATCGCCTTTGGTGCCGCCGGCTCGGCCGGCATGTTGATCGATACCGGCGATGCCGAAGCGGTCGCCATCGCCTTCCTCAAGAACGAAAAGCCGGAACTGACCTGGAACGGGCCCCGCGCGTTGCTGCCCAAGAACAAGGTCAAGCTGCTGCTCAACCTGATCCTCGTCGCCAATGCCGCCATTCCGCGCGGCGGCAAGCTTTCCGTGACGCTGGAAAACCTCGAGACCGAGCCGCGTTTCGCGCTTGCGTCGGCTGGCCCGATGCTGCGTGTGCCGCCGAAATTCCTCGAACTGCATTCCGGCCACAAGCCCGAGGAACCGATCGACGCGCATTCCGTGCAGCCCTACTACACGCTGCTTCTGGCGCGCGAAGCCGGCATGACGATATCGATCCACGCGACGCCGGAAGAAATCGTGCTTTCTGCGGCCTGATTGCGCAGCCGATAGCGCGAAGTATTTCTACATTGAAATCTGTAATTCCAGCTCATCGACTTGAGATGCGTCTGGTCGTCCAGGCAGCGCCAAAGCATTCGCGAATAAAAGTAGGCACCTGCCTATCTTTGTAAAAATTTTACCTAACGCCTTTTCGGCTTCTTTACCAGATTGGCCTATGGTGCGTCCTGGATGCCCCCGACGCTACCGGACTGCCAGAAGGCAAAGAGGACCCGGAAATGAAACGCTGCATGTTCGTCGACGATTCAAGCGTCATCAGGAAGGTTGCAAAACGCATCCTGGGCGGCTCCGAAATGATTGTCATCGAGGCCGCCAGCGGACTTGACGCGCTGGAGATGTGCGCCGCCGACATGCCCGACATCATCGTCGTCGATGGCGCCTTGCCCGACGTACCGGCGGTAGATCTCATCCGTCGCGTCCGCGCCATGGAGAGCCCGATAAGGCCGCAGATCCTGATTTCCCTTGTCGAGCTCGATATTGCTTCGATCATGCGGGCCAAGCGCGCCGGCGCCCAGGGCTATCTCTTGAAGCCGTTCAACCGCCCGCAGCTGCTCGAGCGCTTTCGCACCTTGAAGAGCGCACCTGATTCGGTACCCTTGAGCAATTCCAGAAAAAGTGCGTGACGGTTTCCTGCTCAGCAGCCCAAAACAGACCCTTACCAGCCGTGATGCAAAAACCCGGCCGAAGCCGGGTTTTTTTATGGACAAGATTCGAGCGATTCGTCGCTCAGGCGCTGACGCGAATGTCTTCCGGTTCGCGCAGCACATAGCCGCGCCCCCAGACCGTTTCAATGTAGTTCTGACCGCCCGATGCCGCGTCGAGCTTTTTGCGCAGCTTGCAGATGAAGACGTCGATGATCTTCAACTCAGGCTCGTCCATGCCGCCATAGAGGTGGTTGAGGAACATTTCCTTGGTCAGCGTGGTGCCTTTGCGCAGCGAAAGCAACTCCAGCATCTGGTATTCCTTGCCGGTCAGGTGCACGCGCTGGCCGCCGACTTCGACAGTCTTGGCATCGAGGTTGACCACCAGGTCGCCGGTGGTGATAACCGACTGGGCGTGGCCCTTGGAGCGCCGCACGATGGCATGAATGCGGGCAACCAGCTCATCCTTGTGGAACGGCTTGGTCATGTAGTCGTCCGCGCCGAAGCCGAGGCCGCGCACCTTGTCCTCGATGCCGGCCATACCGGAGAGGATGAGAATAGGTGTTTTGACCTTGGAAAGGCGAAGCGTTCTCAAGACCTCGTAGCCCGACATATCAGGCAGGTTGAGATCGAGGAGAATGATATCGTAGTCGTAGAGCTTGCCTAGATCGACGCCCTCTTCCCCGAGATCGGTCGTGTAGACGTTGAAACTTTCCGATTTCAGCATCAGTTCGATGCTTTGTGCGGTTGCACTGTCATCTTCTATCAGCAGAACACGCATTTCATTCCCCTTTTCTGCTGCCGGACCATTTCACGACCCGTCCGGACCCGGAGCAGTGGTTGCCTTGTGCAGAGGCTGCCATTGAATGGTTAACAAATCCTAATTTCCCGTCCATGACGGTACCAGATTTTTTAACCTATTTCTACACCCTCTTGAATCTAATAACGAATCTCAGAACCAAATTCCTAATGCAACACATTAAAAACCCGGACTAAGCGACTCCAGGGACTCATCGACGTCGCTTCCGCATCGGTGGCCGAATTTTTACCCGGCCTTAAGTCCTGACCCGTATGATTAACAATGCCCGTAAACGAATGGTTACCGCCGGCAAAAAACTTTAGGGTTTTGTTTCCCATAGTTCGGGGAAAGGCGGTGGACACGGGTGCGGCCTGGGCGTTTCCAGGTGGTTTGGACGATAAGTGCGGGTGTGCGTTTCCGGGAGTACCGAATCATGAAGTCACGTGAAAACCTCGTTCGGCTGAAACAGTTTCAGGTGAATGAGAAGCGGCGGCAGCTGCTGCAGCTCGACATGATGATCGCCGAGTTCGAACGCATGGCCGTCGAGCTGGAGCTTCAGATCACCGCCGAGGAAAAGAAGGCCGGCATCACAGACATCAACCATTTCGCCTATCCGACCTTCGCCAAGGCGGCTCGCCTGCGCCGCGACAACCTCAGGAATTCCCAAAGCGACCTCGCCCAGCAGCGAAGCGCCGCCGAATCATTACTCGGCGAAGCTGAAGCGGAGCTTTCCAAGGCGGAAATGCTGGAATCGCGCGACACGAAGATCCGCGAAGCCGAAGTCGGTGGCCGCAGCGCCATGATCGGCTAAGACCTGGCGGTTTGCCGCACCAACGCTCGCCATCAGGCTGGCGCATTGTCGCGGCTTGCGGCTCCGGCGGGAAAAATGAACCCGCCCTACGCGGCCCAATCCCCTTCACTCTCGGCAATTGCCCTTGCACGGGCATCCTTGATATCCGGCGCATGCTGCTCCGCCCATGACCTGATCTGGGTAAGCAGCCCCGCCAGGTTCTGGCCGAGCTCGGTCAATTCATATTCGACGCGCGGCGGAATGACCGGGAAAATCTCGCGCCGCACCAGGCCGTCGCGCTCGAGTACCCGCAGCGTCTGCGTCAGCATCTTCGGCGTGATGCCCTCGAGCTTCCGGGCAAGCTCGCCATTGCGCAGCCGGCCTTTGCGTAGCGCGCAAACCACCAGATACACCCATTTGCTGGCCAGCATCTCCAGCACGGTGTGCGAAGGGCACGTTCGCCGGAACGCGTCATAGCCGAAACCGCAATCATCTTCACTATCCATGAGGTGCGTATATATCAGGAAGGTACATACTGGACAAGGGGATATTACTATCCAAATGATAGTGGCACCAACCAAGCAGGAGACATCTCAATGCGTGCCGTTATCCAGAATTCCGTCGGCGGACCCGACGTCCTTGTCATCGCCGATCAGCCGGATCCCACGCCAGAGGCCGGCGAAGTGCTGGTTCGCGTCAAGGCCGCAGGCATCAATCCGGTCGACGGCGCCGTCCGTGCCGGCTACTACCCCTTGCTCGGCGAGCCGCCTTACATCCTGGGTTGGGATATCTCGGGAACTGTCGAAGCACTCGGCGCCGGCGTCACCGGCTTCAAGATCGGCGACGAGGTGTTCGGCATGCCGCGCTTCCCCAAGCAGGCGGCGGCCTATGCCGAGCTGGCTGCCGTGCCTGCCAATCAAATCGCACTGAAGCCGAACGGCGCGGACCACCTCAAGGCAGGCGCCTTGCCGCTGGCCGGCCTCACCGCCTGGCAAGGGCTTGTTCGCCACGGCGGACTGAAATCGGGGCAGCGCATATTGGTCCATGCGGGAGCCGGCGGCGTCGGTCATCTGGCGGTGCAGATCGCCAAGGCGCGCGGCGCCTACGTCATCGCCACGGTCAGCCCGGGCAAGCTCGATTTCGTCCGCGAACTCGGCGCCGACGAGGTCATCGACTACACCAAGGGCGATTTCACCGATCAGGTTCGCGACATCGATCTGGTGCTGGATCCAATGGGCGGCGACCACGCCCAACGCTCGCTGAAGGTGCTCAGGCGTGGCGGCGTGCTGGTGTCATTGCTCGATGTCAGCGACAACACCAGGGCCCAGGCCGGCGCGCGAGACATTCGGGTCGAGCGTATGTCCGTCGTGCCCGACAGGGAGGGCCTGGTGGAACTGGCTCGGTTGATCGATGCCAACAAGCTCGCCGTCCATGTGGCGAAGAGCTTCCCGCTGGACCAGGCAGGGGCCGCTCACGCCTTCCTCGCCACCAAGCCGATCGGCAAGGTTGTGCTATCGCTCTGAGCGGGAACGGTGAAAACAGAAGGGCGCGGGGTTAGCCGCGCCCTTCGTCTAAATTCGCAATGTCAGTGCCGGTATTGCTGGATGCGTGTCGTGCGCAGCCCGGCAAGGCCATATTCGTCGATCGACGCCTGCCAGGACAGGAATTCCTCGGTGGTGAGCTTGTAGCGTTGGCATGCCTCGTCCAGGCTCAAAAGCCCGCCGCGCACGGCCGCAACCACTTCCGCCTTACGCCGGATAACCCAGCGACGTGTATTGGTCGGCGGCAGATCGGCAATCGTAAGAGGGCTGCCGTCAGGCCCGATAACATATTTGACTCTCGGTCTAACCAGATCGGTCATCGTACTCTCTACAAAAAACTCAAAGACCCAATCCCCGCCACGTTACCGCCACAGCTTTAAAAATTGCCTAAGCAGACCCTAATGACTAGGTAAGGATCATGAACGCCGCGTTAGTCTTTTCGCCGGCATTTGAAACATCTGCCCGCAAACGCTGATTTGCCGGGGAAAATGCATCCCCTGGCGGAGATCGGCCGCAACCGGTGAATCGCCCTGCACGCTGGCGCGGCGGTAAAGCTTGACCTATATTCTCGACATTGGCATTGAGGCGCCGCGCAGAACGAAAGCATCATGAACAGTCTCGATCTTCCCGGACGTCCCGAAAACACCCGCATCGTCGTCGCCATGTCGGGCGGCGTCGATTCTTCTGTCGTCGCAGGCCTGCTGAAACGCGAGGGCTACGACGTCGTCGGCGTCACCTTGCAGCTCTACGACCACGGCGCGGCGACGCACCGGGCCGGCTCATGCTGCGCCGGGCAGGACATCGACGATGCCCGCCGTGTCTCCGAGACGCTCGGCATCCCCCATTATGTGCTCGACTACGAGGAACGCTTCCGCAAGGCGGTCATCGATCCCTTCGCCGAGAGCTATGTCGCCGGCGAGACGCCGATCCCGTGCGTTTCCTGCAACCAGACGGTGAAGTTCGCCGACCTGCTAGCCACCGCCAAGGAGCTCGGCGCCGACGCGCTGGCCACCGGCCACTACATCCGTTCCGGCGCCAACGGCGCCCACCGCGCGCTCTACAGGCCGGTCGACGCCGACCGTGACCAGAGTTATTTCCTGTTCGCCACCACGCAGGCACAGATCGATTATCTGCGCTTTCCCCTCGGCAGCCTGTCGAAGCCTCAGGTTCGCGCCATCGCCGAGGAGATGGGGCTGGCGGTTGCCGCCAAGCAGGACAGCCAGGACATCTGCTTCGTGCCGCAGGGCAAGTATTCCGACATCATCGCCAAGTTGAAGCCAACTGCGGCCAATCCGGGCGACATCGTCCACATCGACGGCCGCGTGCTCGGCCGCCATGAGGGTATCCTGCGCTACACGATCGGCCAGCGCCGCGGCATCGGCATCGCTTCCGGCGAGCCGCTTTACGTTGTCCACCTCGATGCCGACCGCGCTCGCGTCGTGGTTGGCCCGCGCGAGGCGCTGGAGACGCACAAGATCTATCTGCGCAATATGAACTGGCTGGGCGACGGACCGCTCACAGACGTCCCTGCAGGCGGCCTGGAGCTGTTCGCCAAGGTCCGCTCGACGCGGCCGCCGCGCCCGGCCGTGCTGCATCATCGTGCCGGTGCCACATGGGTGGAACTGGTCGACGGCGAATCCGGCATCGCGCCGGGCCAGGCCTGCGTGCTCTACTCCGACGACGGCAACGAAGCTCGCGTGTTCGGCGGCGGCTTCATCGAGCGTTCGGAGCGTGGCGCCGAGGCCGAGGCCATGCTGACCCGGCTTGCCGCCCGGCCGGCCCAGATTCCCGCGGAATAAGATTCCCGCCGAATAATTCCGCGCTTCAGGAATTCGACTTGGTGTGGGTGACCGTGCCGGCGGTCAGGATGCGCAGCACCCTGATCGCTTCCTCGCCGCTGGTGCGCGGCTCGGCACGCGTCTCGATGCACTGGATGAAATGCTCCAGCTCGCGTGTCAGCGGCATGCCCTGGGCAACCGCGACATAGGATGGCTCATTGGTGGTGAAGGCCCATTGGCCGCTGTCCTGCCACACTGCATGGCGGTAGACGGCAAGCTTGCGTTCCCATGGCTCGACATCGTCGAACACCGCCATCGCCTTGGTGCCGACCACGGTCAGCCGCCGCTCCCGATAGGGATTGAGACGCGAGGTGAAGAGATGGCTGCGCAGGCCGTTGGGGAAGCGCATGTGCAGATGCGCGAAGTCGCTGAGATTGTCGAGCAGAGCGGCCCCCTCGCCGCGCACCTCGATCGGCTCCGTGCCGGTGATCGCCAGGATCATCGACAGATCGTGCGGCGCCAGGTCCCACAGCGCGTCGTTCTCTGTGTGGAACTTGCCGAGGCCGAGCCGGTGCGAGTGGATGTAGCGGACTTCGCCGAGCTCGCCCTTGTCGATCAGCCCTTTCAGCGTCTCGAAGGCGGGGTGGAACCGCAGGACATGGCCGACCATGAAGACGCGGCCATTGTCCTTGGCCGCCTGCACCGCACGCTCGGCGTCGGCAACCGTCAGCGCGATCGGCTTTTCCACCAGCACGTCCTTGCCGGCCGCGACGGCACGCACGGCAAGGTCGGCATGGAATTGCGGCGGCAACGCCATGACGATGGCGTCGATATCGTCACGCACGAACAGCTGGTCCGGCTCGATCGCCAGGCAGTCCTGCTCGCTGGCGAAGCCTTCTGCGCGGGCCCGGTTGGTGTCGGAGACCGCGTACAGCGCGCCGAGCGCCTTGAGAGTGCGGATGTGGTTGCTGCCCCAGTATCCGCAACCGAGGACTGCTATGCGCGGCTTCATCTGTTTCAACTCTAAAAACTCGTGGCCGAGACATAGCGACGTGCCCCTTCGAACTCAACCCCGGCGGCGGCAACCAAATGTCCGCGTGGCAAAGCTTTTCGATAATGACGATAAGCCGGCAAGCCGGTTGCTTCGAAGCTTGACAGGCTCACCCTCCCAACCTTATATCCGCGCGACCTTGGCGAACGCCCCCGACATGCCTTTCGATTTGAGGCGGATTTCGGGCCTTTCGCCGCCCTGGCGGGGTAGCTCAGTTGGTTAGAGCACGGGAATCATAATCCTGGGGTCGGGGGTTCAAGTCCCTCTCCCGCTACCAGCCCTCTTAAAGACGGCAAAAAGATCAATAAAATCGATGGGGCCTATGCCGGTGCGTTCGAATGCATCCTTGATGTGGAGTCATTTGCGATGGTGAAGGATGGCGCCGACACGCTGACCCTTTCAGGCACGTCGCTGCTGGACTGGACCGTCGACCAAGGCGGCATCATCTCGGCGGCCGAGCGCTAGGGGGCGATGTCTCGATCGGTGCAGGCGCCTCGTTCACCTTCGACCAGACAGCTAATGTGAGCTATGCCGGCGCGCTCTCGGGTACCGGCGATTCCGTCAAGGACGGCTTGGGGACAGTGGTTCTGACTTCGGACAACTCGGCTTTCGCCGGCGCCACTTCGGTCAATGGCGGCACGCTCGCCGCAGGCGCGGCCAACGCGTTCAGTTCCGCCTCGCAATTCTCGGTCGCGGCGGGCGCGACGCTCGATCTCGCCGGCACTTCCCAAGCCATTGTCGGGCTGACCAATGCCGGGACTGTGGGCATCGCCGGCAGCCTCGGAAGCAAGCTGACCGTCAGTGGCGACTATGTCGCCGAAGGGCGTCATTGCCCTCATCTCGCGGCAGATCCAATGCTCCCGCAAGAAATCAGCCGTCGGCGGCCGCTCAAAATTTACCATTCTCATGAATAGTCCCAGATGTTTAACACCTACCGGTATCTTGGCGGCTATAGTCCGAGCCGCGCTGGTGGACTTGGAAATATCTCGGCATGTGCGGTTTTAGCGGTTATTTCGGCACTGTCCGGGATGGGAGGGCGCTCCTTGGAAGGATGACGGCTGCCATTGCGCATCGCGGCCCCGATGAGCAGGGATTCTTCACCACAAAGGCGGCCGGCCTCGGCCATGCGCGGCTGTCCATCGTCGGCCTGGGGGACGGCCAGCAGCCCATGTCCGATGCGACGGGCGATCTGACGATCGCCTTCAACGGTGAGATCTTCAACTATGTGGAACTGCGCGAGCAGCTTCGCGCGAAAGGCCGCCATTTCCGGACAGCCAGCGACACCGAAGTGATCCTGCATCTCTATGACGAGATGGGGGAGGATTGCGTCTCCGCGCTCAATGGCGATTTCGCCTTTGCGCTCTGGGACGGCCGCCGCCGCCGCATGGTTCTGGCGCGCGACCGCATGGGGGTCCGGCCGCTCTTCTATACAAGGCAGGGCGAACGGCTATACTTCGCCTCGGAGGTCAAGGCGCTCCTCCAGGCCCCGGGCGTCGCGGCCGAGATTGATCCGGTCGCACTCGACCAGATCTTCACGCTCTGGGCCCCGATCGCGCCGCGCACGGCCTTCCGCAATATCTACGAGCTCGAACCCGCAAGCCTGATGATCGTGCAAGAGGGCAGCGTCTCGACGCGACCCTACTGGAGTCTGGAGTATCCCGACCGGGACGCGCCGCCCCAGCACCGGGACGAGCGTGCCGCGGCCGAGGAACTGCGCGCCCTCCTGACGGAGGCGACCCGCATCCGCATGCGCGCCGATGTGCCAGTCGGCGCCTATCTCTCTGGTGGCCTCGATTCCTCCATCACATCGGCGCTGGCGGCGGGCATGGCGCCGGGTGGCCTCAGGACCTTCTCGGTCACGTTCGATAGCGCCGAACATGACGAGAGCCCCTTCCAGCTCGAGATGGCCCGTGCGCTCGGCACGCATCACAGCGCCGTCGCCTGCGGGGAAGGCGATATCGCGGCCGTCTTCCCTGACGTTATCCGCTTCACGGAGCGGCCGATCCTGCGCACTGCCCCTGCCCCGCTCTACAAGCTCTCGAGCCTCGTGCGCGAGGCCGGCTTGAAAGTGGTGCTGACGGGCGAAGGCGCCGACGAAGTCTTTGCCGGCTACGATATTTTCAAGGAGGCCAGGGTTCGGCGCTTTTGCGGGAGACAGCCCAGCTCCCGCATCCGGCCGCATCTGTTCCGCAAGCTCTACCCCTATCTTCCGGGCCTGAGGCAGCAATCGGCCGAGTACCTGTTCTCCTTCTTCGGGGCTAGCGGCGCGGCGCTCGACGATCCGCTGTTCTCCCATCGGCCGAGGTTCGACGGCACGGCGGCGACGAAGCTGTTCTACTCGGGCGATCTGCGTGCCACATTGTCCGGATATGACGCCGCCGAGGAACTCGCCGCGCGTCTGCCCGAGGCGTTCGCCCGCTGGCATCCCTTGCATCAGGCGCAATATCTGGAAGCCCGCTTCCTTCTCCCCGGCTATATCCTGTCCAGCCAGGGCGACCGCATGGCGATGGCCCACGGCATCGAGGGCCGCTTTCCCTTCCTCGACCATCATCTGGTCGAGTTTGCCGCCGGCCTTCCTCCCGAGATGAAGCTGAAGGGGCTCGTGGAGAAGCATATTCTCCGGGAGGCGACCAAAGACCTGCTGCCGGCCGCCATCGGCCGGCGGACCAAGCAGCCCTATCGCGCACCGGACAGCCAGTCCTTCGTTGGGCCGGGCACGAGGGACTATGTCCAGTCGGCCCTGGGCGACGCCGCAGTCAGCGCCGGCGGGCTCTTCAATCCGAAGGCAGTGGCAAAACTACATGAGAAATGCAGCCGCCAGCCGGCCTCCGGCTTTCGCGACAACGCGGCCTTTGTCGGCATCCTGTCGACGCAGCTGTGGCTGACGACTTTCACCGGCACAGGCATTTGCAACGCAAAGGCCGCCTGACACCACCAAGGAAAGCGAACGACATGACCGATACGATCCGAGACGCAGTGAAGGCCTTTGTCATCGAGAACTTCCTGTTCGGCGACACCACCCACACCCTCGCCGATACGGACTCGCTGATCGAGAACGGCATCATCGATTCGACCGGCGTTCTGGAACTGGTGGCCTTTATCGAGGACCATTGCGGAATCACAGTTGCGGACGCCGATATCGTGCCGGCCAACCTCGATTCACTGGCGCGCATCACGGCCTTCATCACAGCGAAGACCGCATCGCTCGTCGCGGCGTGACGGCTGGCAGCGGAAGGCCCGAGCTCATGCGGGTCGAGCAATTCCTCATCACGAACGCGGCCGCGCATGGCGCGAAGACGGCGCTTGTCACCGACCGGAAGCGGTTGCGCTATGACGAGCTCGACGATCTGTCGAACCGGCTCGCGACCGCTCTCGCCGCGAATGGCGTGCAGCGCGGCGACCGCGTTCTCGTCTTCATGGATAATTGCTGGGAAGCCGCCGTCTCGATCTTCGCGGTTCTCAAGGCGGGCGCGACCTTCAGCCCGATCAACGCCTCCACCAAGGCCGGCAAGCTCGCTTATGTCATCGACGATTGCGAGGCTGCAGCGATCCTGACCCAGGCCAAGCTGATGCCTGTCGTGATCCAGGCGCGTGCGCTGTCGGACCGGCCGCTCTTCGTCGCGTCGACGCAAGCGCCATCCAGCCATACGCCGGATGGCGCTGCCTCCTTCGAGGATTGTCTCAAGGTCGCGCCCGTGCCCGTTCGCCATGGCGGGATCGACATCGACCTCGCCATGCTGATCTACACCTCGGGCTCCACCGGTCGCCCCAAGGGCGTGATGATGACGCATCGCAATATCGATGCCGCGGCCGAATCCATCATGACCTATCTGCGCAACACCCCTGACGACATCATCCTCAATGTCCTGCCCCTGGCTTTCGACTACGGCCTCTATCAGCTGCTGATGGCGATGAAGCTCGGCGCGACCCTCGTCCTCGAAAAATCCTTCGCCTTTCCGCAGGCCATTTTCGAGCGCATCCGCGCCGAGAAGGTCACCGGTTTCCCGCTGGTGCCGACGATGGCGGCGCTGATCCTGCAGATGCGCGATTTGGCGCCGGGTTTCCTGCCGAGCCTGCGCTATATCTCGAACACCGCCG
Source organism: Mesorhizobium sp. M7A.F.Ca.MR.148.00.0.0 (assembly GCF_003997735.1). NCBI lineage: Bacteria > Pseudomonadati > Pseudomonadota > Alphaproteobacteria > Hyphomicrobiales > Phyllobacteriaceae > Mesorhizobium > Mesorhizobium sp. M7A.F.Ca.MR.148.00.0.0. Next base: position 41,192 of record NZ_RZTB01000047.1, read on the forward strand.
CCGCCCTGCCGTCGGTGCATATCGCACGGCTGCGCGAGCTGTTCCCCAGCGTGCGGCTCTATTCCATGTACGGTCTGACGGAGTGCAAGCGCTGCACCTACCTGCCCCCGGAGGAGCTGGACCGCCGGCCGGGTTCCGTCGGCATCGCTATTCCCAACACGGAAGCGATCGTCGTCGACGATGAGGGCAACCGCGTGCCACCGGGCGTGGCGGGCGAGTTGGTCATCCGCGGCCCGCATGTCATGCAGGGCTATTGGCGCAACGACGTGGCCACGGAGCAGATGCTGCGTCCCGGGCCGCATCCCTGGGAAAAGCGGCTCCACACCGGCGACCTGTTTCGGACGGACGAGGACGGCTTCCTCTATTTCGTTGGCCGTAAGGACGACATCATCAAGACGCGCGGCGAAAAGGTTGCCCCGAAGGAAGTCGAAACTGTGCTGCACGCCCATCCCGGCATCGTGGAAGCCGTGGTGACCGGCGTGCCGGATCCGGTGCTCGGCCACGCCATTGCCGCCCTCGTCGTTCTCTCGGACGAGACCCTGAGCGAACGGGACATCATTCGCTACTGCGCCGTTCATCTCGAGGATTTCATGGTGCCGAAGCTCATCGAGTTCCGCCGCGAGTTGCCGAAGACCGATACCGGAAAGGTCAGCCGAAGACTGGCGGCCGAAACGTTGGGGACTGCAGAATGAACCACTCCCTCGCCCCGAGCCGTCCCGCCTTCTCGGCCGACGCGCTGACGCTCGACAACGCTGCGGAAACCGATCGCATCGTCGCGGGGTTGCGCGAGCAGCTACGCGGCATGCGCAAGCGCGGGCTCGTGCTCGGCCTCTCTGGCGGCATCGATTCCAGCGTCTCGGTCGCGCTCGCCGCCCGCGCCGTCGGCGCGAAGAACGTCTTCTGCCTGTTCATGCCGGAAAGCGACTCCGATCCCGACAGCCTCCGCCTCGGCCGGCTGGCCGCCGAAACCTTCGGCGTCGAAGCGATCGTGGAGGATATCGGCCCGACGCTGCACGCGATGGGTTGTTATGAGCGGCGGGATGCCTTCATCCGCGAGCTGGTGCCGGAATACGGGCCGGGCTGGGCCTCAAAGATCGTCATCGCCAATTCGCTCGCCGGCGAGGGCTACAACATCTCCTCGCTGGTGGTGCAGGGCCCCGAAGGCCGGCAGACGAAGCTGCGCATGTCGCCGGCGGTCTATCTCGGCATCGTCGCCGCCACCAACATGAAGCAGCGCACGCGCAAACAGATCGAGTACTATCACGCCGACCGGCTGAATTTCGCCGTGCTCGGCACGCCGAACCGGCTCGAATACGACCAAGGCTTCTTCGTGAAGAATGGCGACGGCGCAGCTGACGTCAAACCGATCGCCCATCTCTACAAGAGCCAGGTCTATGCGCTTGCCGCCCATCTCGGCATTCCCGAGGAAATCTGCCGCAGGGCGCCGACGACCGACACCTATTCCCTCGAGCAGACGCAGGAAGAGTTCTACTTCTCCCTGCCCTATGACCGCATGGATATTTGCCTCTTCGGCCTGAATAACGGCCTTTCAGCCGTGGAGGTCGGCACCGCCGCGAAGCTGACTACGGTCGAGGTCGAACGCGTCTGGGCCGATATCGCCGCCAAGCGCCGGGCGACGCGCTATCTGCACCTTGGCCCGCAGCTCGTCCACCCCGTCGAGGAAATCGCCTGCTGAGATCGGCGCGACAATCGGGATTATGTTGCCGCGCGCGCAATGGTGGCCTATTCGAACCGCTCCCCGGCCAGGCGATTCCAGTGCTCGCCGGCCAGCCCGTTGAAGAAGCCTTGCGAACTCAGGAACGCGTTCACCAGTTCCTCGTCGCGTGAATGCACCACGGTCGAGGCCGGTTGAGTGAAGGCGACCCGTCGACCCAGCATCGCTGCCAGCAGGGCGGGTTGCGTCCGGCCGCGCAGGCCGGCGGCGCCGCGCCGCGCTGCATCGCCAATCAAGCAGTCGATGACGGAACCAGCTTGCCCCGGCAGGGCCAGAACCTGCAGCACGCGCGCCATCCTGCCCGGGCGGGTGTGATAGAGGAAGGCGCCGACCAGCGCCCCGCTGGGGGAGGAGACGGACGCTAACACGGCCTCGCCATAGTCCGGCTTCTGGGAAGCCTCCGCGAGGATATGCGCAAGTTGCTCCGCGCTCCAGTCGGGTCGGAGCGGGAACTGGCGCATCAACGGGTCCAAAAGAGCCGCAAAACCGGCATGATCGATTTCGGCAACCTTGAGGCCGCCCTTGCGATTCCAGAGTTCCGGGACCCCGGACCAGCGCATCTCGTTCTCCTGCATCCGTCCGCGAAGATAGCGATCGAGTCCGCGCGCGAGCGGGTCAAGCAAGCGCACGGCGCCGGCTCGCCGCGAGGCTAGATCGAGCAGGAAGGCCGAAGGCCGGATTACCCGGATCCAGTCCAGGCTGTATTGCGGCAGGGCGACCCCGCGCAGTTTCGTCCACATTTGCGTCGAGAGGGCATTTGCGGTTTCGCTGAAGGAGATGTCCTGCGGCCCGGCCAGGAATGTCCTGAGCAGCCTTGCGCCGGCCATCGGGTCGTTCGCCCGCGTTTCGACCATGAGCGAACCACAGATGGCGGCGCGCAGCTTGCGCTGGCCATGCCTCATCGGCAGTACATTCACGCCGACAAAGCCTGAAATGTCGCCTTCGCTCGCAATATGGACGAGAGACGCGATCTCCGGATCGCAGACCGGGCCTTCAAGATAGTGCCAGCGCAGATAAGTCTCAAGCGCCGGAGGCGGCGGCTTTCCACCGTCCCGGAAGGTTCTTTGAAAGAGCCCGACGACGGCCGGAATATCCGCAGCCTGCAGGGGACGAATCTGGCTCATGCCAAACTTGCGGAGGATGAGATCGCGGGCGCACCGTTCTCCAGCTTGCGGAGGAGTGCGACACGCGGCATTCCGACCTCATCCTTGGCGAATGTCACGGGTTCATAGGCCTTGGCTCTGGCTATCAGGGCAGCCACCTGGCGGTCCTGCCCCTGCCCGAACTCGAACAGCAGCCAGCCACCAGGCTTGAGGAAATCGATTGCGTCCCGGATCAGCCGCTGGTGGATCGAGATGCCGTAAGGCCCCCCGTCGAAGGCCTCGCGCGGCTCGCCCTCAAGCAGATGCGCGCTCTCGCCTTCGAGGCGCGCGGTCGAGATATAGGGCGGATTGCAGACAATCATGTCCGCCGCGCCGATAAGCCCATCGCCCTCAAGCGCACCGAACAAATCCCCTTTCCGGATGGTGACCCGGTCCTGAAGGGCCAAGCGTTCGGCATTGCTACGGGCGAGCGCGACCGTGCTGTCAGTCACGTCCACCCCCCAGACGCAGGCCGACGGAACTTCCGCCGCGATCGCCAGAGCAAGGTTGCCGGAGCCGCAGCACATGTCGATCACCATCGGGCCGGGCGCGCGATCGCGAAGAATCGCGAGCGCGCTCTGTCCGAGCAACTCTGTTTCCTGACGAGGCACGAGAACGCCCGGAGCCAGTTCGAGCATCACGCTCATGAAACGATGCAGGCGGGGCGTAGAACGACCGGCTAGGGCTGCTGCTCTGTGCGGCACGGCGGTTCCTTACGTCATCCGACGGTATTGCATACACAATGACCTATCGCGCTCCGGTAAACGGCTGCTAAAGATATCCGCCGATACTTCGCAGCGCGCCAGCTCGGCCATATAGATGCCGTCCCATCCAAGGGATGTGGCTCCAATCAGAGCTACCCAGCCGTAAACTTCAATGACCGACTTTGGGCGCATTGCTGTCATTCGCCTCCGGCGCATAAGTCGCCGCGTCGCCTAACACGCTAAGCCCGCCACTCATCCTGTCAGGCGGCAGTTACCTTGGATCGGATTCTCCGCCTCAAGTATCCACTCCAGCAAATGAAGATTGAAAGTTTTCCATTCCGTTTGTGGATTCATTTTTTTCAAAATTTTGACTAAGATGATATAACGCATTGACTTTATGCCGATTAAAGTCCCTCTCCCGCTACCACTTCAAACGCCACTATCGTACGCAATGGCCGATTGTGGCGGGCTGCCCATGCGGTGTCCTGTGCGATAGCGGCTATACCTGACCTTCCTAGGGCGAGTAGAAGCCTTCA